>JALCDN010000058.1 GCA_022641595.1 Ruminococcus sp.
TGCTGCATATATTTTTCAAATTCAATAATGGTAATTGAAATTAACGGTAATTCGTCGGTAAAAAGCAGTGTAATTCTTTATGTTCTTGATGAGCTTGGGGTTAAAAAAGGTGCATTTATCGGTAATATTAATTTCGCTTCATGTGAACGTCAGCTTCGACTGCGTGTCAACAAGGTTTCGTGGGCAGGCATTCGTCATACCGGAAACAGAGTTGTTGTTGACATTACTGAAATGGTTGATGCTCCGGAAATGCTTCACGAACGCATTCCCTGCAATATTGTTGCAGACAGACCGGCCCAGATAATTTCAACATCAGTTTATGATGGTCAGCTTATGCGGATTGTCGGAGATTACGTCCGACAAGGCGATATTATTGTCAGCGGATTAATTACTGATTCAACCGGTCACCTTACAAAACACCATGCGCTTGCAGACATCAGAGGTATTTATCAGGAGACCGTTACATTTTCACAACCGTACGAGGTAATATCCAAATCTGCAACGGGCAGAACAAAAAAAGAAAATTCGCTTGATATATTCAACATTGATATTCCGTTGTTCATAAAGAAAAATAAATTTCAAAACTTTTCAGTTAGCGAAAATTGCTGCAATTACAAATTGTTTGGCAAAACTCTGCCAATTGCTGTAAAAAAACGTGTTATTACGGAAAATACATCCACAAACACGAAAATATCATATGAAGAAGCTAAAAAAATTATAAATAGTAAATCATTTATATATGAAAAAAACTTCCTTGGCAAAGTAAAGATTCTTGAAACATCATCAAGCGAAAGCAACAGCGATAGAGCTTTAAATGTCACCGTAACATACACCGTTGAAGGCAAAATAGGAGTTAATCACGATATCTATTTTAAGTAAGCACAATAAAAAGCACTTGCTATTTCTTTGAATAGCAAGTGCTTTCATTTTCAATATTTAATTTACCTTAGCGCATTACAATATTTCCTTGCCAATTAGTTGTTATCTTATTGTAAAGGTTTACAAGAACATTGTTGCGATAGCGATTATATGACAGATATACTACTGAAGGCACTATTACTGTAAGCAATCCTCCGACAACATATCTCTGCCAACCGCCTAAAAAAATAAACATCAAACACCATAAAATAAGTATGGCAACAGCAATAATAATACCACATGAGGACACAAAAGTACCATTGAATACTCTTATGTACTGTTTTATATCAGCCAGTGTCATACTGTCGTGATAACGTGCAATAAAGTTATCATCTTTAGCCCATTTTAGAAAACCTTTTAAGCTACTGAAACTGATTGTGTAATCTTTTCCTGTAGACATAACACGATAATTCACAAAAATTCCTTCATCTGTACGTTTTGCAGCCATAATATGCACAACTGTGCCTGCATCAACGTTATCTTTTACACGTTTAAGAACAAGATAATTTCTATCAATAGTATCTTCAATATTCTTAATATAAGATCCCATTAAAAGCCCTCCTTAATTTCCGTATGCTATAACAGCGTTTTCAATTAACTCTCAATAATAATTATACCATAACCGGCTGAAAATTGCAACAACACAAATAAATTTAATATACAAAATATTACAATTAAGAAAACAATTAGTGTTTAATACTGCCATAAATTATGGCAGTCCGAATAAATACCGAACTGCCAAGTAAGTAACTTATCTGATATATTTTCAAAGCAACCGATATTAATAATCAATTCTCAAAAGCCAAGCTTTTTCATTTTCTTTTTGAAATCGGCATCTACCTTAGCCATTTTCTTTTTTTCGCGAGCTTGTTTCATCATATCTTCTTTTGAAAGAACCTGTGCATCTCCGTTTTCCTGACCTGTAGGTAAACCAGGAGCCACATTGTCATTCATATAAGAACTGAGGCGCTTTTTAAACACTGAGCTTGTTCCGCCTGAAGGAGCTGCAGTACGGTAAGACTGAGACAATACTGAGTTATTGTTCTGGTGATAAGCCGGGGCCGGCTGCTGACCAAGATAACCTGTCGGTTGCATCTGAGGATTTTGCTGTCCATACTGATTGTTTGGCTGCATCTGAGGATTCTGCTGTCCATTGTTAAACTGCGGATTATACTGTTGATTATTATATTGAGGATTGTATTGAGGATTGTACTGCTGATTCGGCTGCTGAGGATTTTGCTGATAATAATTCGGATTATTAAACTGTCCGCCCTGCTGCTGATTATAAGGCTGGTTATACTGAGGATTCATTTGTTGCTGCATTTGCTGAGGATAACCGCCAGGCTGCTGCATATTCGGCATACCCGGATAGTGCTGCATATTTGGCTGCTGCATCTGATTTGGATAAGCAGGATTATTGTTCATATATGGCTGTTGATTCTGAAGCACATCATTTGGCTGTGAGTACATATAATTCGGCTGAACAGCCTGTGGTTGCTGTGCATTAAGATTCTTGTCAATAGGCGGTTCATAGAAAGGATTAGACTCATCAACATGAAGATTGTCTATAATGCTGCCGTCCGGCATTTCATCTGGTACGTCAAAGCCATCAAAGGTGTCATTTGAAACTGAATCGACTGACATATTGTCCTGAGGGAAGACAACTCCACCTGCATTATTACCTGTGCCTTTTAAGTTCTTTGCAAGTTCTTCGGTCAAAGCAGTAGTTGTAGCGGAAGTGCAGATAACAGTTTTCAGATTATTTCTGTTTACACGGCAAAGCAGATTAATGCACTCCTGACATGGTGAAATTACATTTTTTGCTTTAAAATCCATTGTAAGCATTTTTTCTACACAGGTTTCGCCCGAAACGAGCATTGCTGTGATAGCCTGATATTCCGGGTTATTTATTACCACACCGGAAATACCTCCGTAAATATGCTGATTATCGGTAACAAGAACGCAAAGTGCCGAATCGTAGATATCTGACAGTTGTGGTTCTGATTTTTTTACCTTTTGCATCAGATCGTCCATAGCGGCGTATAGTTCTTTTAGTTCCATGAATTGATTCTCCATCCTTTCTGACAAAGAAAATATAAATAAAGTTTATATGATTTAAGTTTTGCTTGGCAAAAAATTCAAATTTTGCAAAATACGGGAAATAATTTAGCCCTTACGGTAGAACCAAGCCATATTCTTACCGTTTTCCTTAGCCTTAAACATAGCAGTTTCAGCACATCTGAAAACTTCCTCTGAGCTTCTTCCATCATTTGGAAATGTTGCAATACCGAATGACATTGTAGATCCGAACAAACCACCGTTAACTGAAACAGGTTCTCCAACAGCTTTTTTGAATGTTTCGAAAATTTTAGTAATTTCGTTTTCACTTAATGAGCCGTTAAGGATAATACCAAATTCATCTCCGCCTATTCTTGCTGCAAAGTTTTTATCACCACAGATTTTTTCGATACGCTCACCATATGAAGTAAGCATTGTATCGCCTGTACTATGACCATATCCATCATTTATCTTTTTGAAGTCATCAATATCCGCATAAATGATTGTACAATTTGACTTGTTATTGATATTTTCGTCAAGCTTTTCCATAAACAAATGTCTGTTAGGCATTTGTGTAAGTCGGTCATAGTATGCAAGATACTGAAGAACCTCGTCTTTTTCCTTAATAATTCTGTTGTTTTGAATTTCCTGCTCATAGCTTTCATTAAGCTCTTTGTGCATTTTTACCGTTTTTACAAGATATATGTAAATTACAGTAAGTGTAATTATAGTACATACAGAAACAAAAAATCCTGGAAGGGTTCTATTCTCCCCATTAATTATAACTGTTACAATAAGAACGAATAAAGCGTTAAATGTATTAAGGATGAGAGCTGAAATAAATCCGCGCTTTTTATTTGTTATAACAAGAACAGTTGAAATAAGAACCTGTAACTGTGCAATGATTCCGTTTAGTGATGTTTTGTTGCTTTGTGACATTTTCCCTTGAAAAGCGAATAGTGCCAGAAATATGATAATTCCTACTATCAATATTGCAATACTTGATGCTTTATTTTTTTCTTTTACCATGATAATAATTCTCCTTAATCTTTATAATTCATCCTGATCTGAATTTTGCTTTTGCATAAGTGCAATTTTCAATTTTTGTTTATGAAGTTTAGCCTTATATTCGGCTGAATGCATTGAAGCACGCTGTTTATTGACATGAATCTGTTCAACGATTGCACCAGAATTCTCGTCAATCATACCTGGATTGAATGCACATGAAAGCGAAATATCGTCCTGCGTACCATAATGTGTTCTTTTTGAAAGATTTCGTGTAATTATTTCATCTATATCTGATGAATTATTTAGTTGACTTGAAATAATCAGATGATAGTCAAGAAAATCGTCATTGCTTTTAAATGAAGTGAACAAGCCGTCTGTTGAAACGAATACCGCAAGTGGCTGTTCAAAACGATAGAAAGAGTTAAACAAATCTATTGCATTTGAATTACTTATTGATGCGGTAAGATTTGCCGGACATGATTCATCATCAAGTATAGGCATTTCGGCATCGCAGCTATCAGGAATTAGAACGAGACTTCCGTCACCTATTTGCATTCCGAAAACGAATTGTTTTGTCATAACAGCAGCGATAAGTGTAGTACCATACATAGATTCAAGGCTTATTCTGTTGAATTGCTCATCATCGAACGGTTCTTTTTCTTTATCTGTGACAGGGTTATCATTGAAATGCTTTAAAATCCCGTTATTCCAACGTGAAATAATATTCATTTCTATTTTCCTGATTACTTTTTTAGGATTTTCTATGAAGCTTTTTTCAAACTGTTCCTGATCCTGATAAAATTCGCTGACAGCATCAATAGTAGCCTGAACTGCTATAGCCGAGCCTGCATCGCTTCTGAAATGTTTTTTGCTTCCGTGACCATCTGCAACAACAGCAACTGAATAATTATCGTAAGACTTAAATCCGGAAGAGTCCTGACAGCCTGTTCCGCTCACATCATGGCTGGCGCCTTTTACTGTATGACAAAAACCATTAAACATGTATCAGCACCTCAATTTCATCATTATGTTTGTTATTACCATCCTGTGTCGAATGGAACGGTGTCTTTGTATCCTTCTGACTTGACAGTTTCCTGTATCTGCTGACCAAGAAGTTTCTGTTTACTTTTAGCAACGTCTTCGGGACTCAGTTCATGCGTTGTATCATCTGAGAGTGTCATACTCTTACTACCTATCTGTGAAGATGTTACAGCGATAATCTTAATAAACTGTGCAAGCTGACCTCCTGAATAAGCATGAACGACAGTATCTGCACTTCCTGTAAATTCAGCAAGCATTTCATCATTAGCTTCCTTGCCTATACCCAGAGCTGCTTTAAGGCCAAATTTATACCAACTGTTCTTATTAAGAGCTTCAAGACCTTTTTGGTAGTCATCTGATGGATAGCCATCAGTCATAAGGAACATAACAGGTGCAAATGACAAAGACGGAGAATTAAGGAAGCTGTTTCTTGACATACGAACTGACAGTTCTTCAAAAGCCGCACCCATACTCGTAACACCTGCCGCACTAAGTCTTGCCCATTCAAATTCCTCAATAGCAATAGGTTCAGAGTACATCCACATAACCTGATCGGAAAAAGTAAGGACAGCAATTTTGACTTCTGTATCAGCCTCGCCTATTTTGCGGATTTCCGGGATAAGCTCTTCCATAACGGTATTAAGCTCACCCATTTTTGTGCCTTTCATACTTCCCGAAGTATCAATCAGAAAGAATATTACAAGACTTTTTCTTGAGACACCTGTAGCATTCAGCGGATCATCGTCAAAATCGTCGAGAAGGCTTTCAAGGTCATTTGTACTTTTAGTCTGCTGACCCGGTTTTGCATCTGCAACTTTTTTGCTGTTTTTCAGCAGATCATCTCTAATTTCTTTCTTTTCATCACTCATAATAAAACTCCTCCTATAAGCGGAATACCGCTATTTAAGCTTTGCAGTTATACCTCCGAAATCGATTTCAACGTCTTTCCATAGTGGAAAGCCTTTTCCGGAAGCGACATTATAGAAATTACCGTCCGGCATTTTTACTTTCCAGATTTTATCCGACATATTTTTTATGCCGAGAACACCGGGTTTAAGTTTATTTTCGATAAGCTCGCCCGTTACGGTCTGAAAATCGTCAGAAGCTTTTTCGGTATCGCAGGCATAAAATTTACAACCGATATATAGCGGAATGCCGTAGTCACGGTTGCTCAGCTGCAATTCAGAATATTCTGCACCACATTTAGGGCATTTATAATGGCCTTCCTCAGTAAGCAGGAACATTGAAGCAAAATTAGTTCTGCCGCAATGACACTTAATGATTTCTGAGCGTAGGCGAATGAACAATTTCTGCCATTCATTTTCGATGATACGCTTATTTGGCTCCGTAATACCTGTTGTAAAGGTAAAAGTAAAAGCGTCCTTAATATAATCTGGGTAAATCTTCCAGAATTTTATAACGTTATCGTGAATGCCTCTGACAGGACGATTTGAGTCATTTTTTGGATCATAGACAAAAATTGCCTGCTGACCATAATGTTTAAGCTCAGAAGTTTCGGTAAGGCATATGTCCTTTACAACCTTTTCGCCCTCAACAGGATCGCCTCTGAATAAAAGCTTAAACAGAACGACAGCGAGGGAATATTTATCGGTCTGAACGTTTGGCTTTGAGATACCTCTGACTACTTCCGGAGCCATATAACCCGGTTTGCCGGCAATGCCAAAATTACAGCCGTCAGGAGCAATGTTATCGCAGTCGCAGACAAGAATATCACCGTTTTCGACATTGATAAAGAAACCGCCGTCATTAAGATCCTGATAACTTTTGCCTGCACGGTGAAGCTGTCTGAAAGTATTTACAATATTTATAACAGCTGTCACCATTGCAAAAAGACTTTTGAACTGGACAGATTGTTTTGTTGCACGTCCGGACATTTGTTCTATTTCGAGCTTGTATGTATTTAGTATATCAACGAACGAGTCATATCCTTGTGGACGCAGATCCATAAGGTATCCAAAGCAACCGTTATCGAGTTCTTTTGTAAGATATTTAGGCCAAAGGAATTTATTACTTGGAGCACCGTCTTTGATATTATTTTCAATATTTTTTCTGAAAGCTTTTGGGTTACTGATTTTATCTACATCGTACCACTTAAGTGCGTAACGGGCGTCATTAAATTCAGCAAGGTACACTATACCCTGACCGCCGCTGCCGATTATCTGGATAATTCTTGCAGCACCGCCGTATTCCATTTCGACATATTGTCCGATTCCCAATTCTACCATCAGTCATCATCCTTTCCGGTACTAAAATTAGTTGAATATAATGTATTATACACTGAACGGTACATTTTTTGTAACCGTTTCATATTTTATGCCAGTTGCCATGCAGTATTTATGAACATATGAATTTTCGTAACATGACAAAGTGAGACCATTACAGAAAGTAAATGCATCAGATTCTATGTACTTAACGCTGTCCGGGATAAAAAGCTTTTTAAGGCTTTCGCAACCTGAAAAGGCTTCATTTCCTATACTTGTTACGGTATTTGGAATTTCCACTATTTCGAGACTGTGGCAGAAAGAGAATGTATTATCCTCAATAGCGAGAACGCCCTCCGGTATTTTAGCCATAGCGAGCTTGCCGCAAGTACTGAAAGCACCCTGTTTGATGACTTTTAGGCCTTTTGGAAAATCTACAGATTTCAGTCTTTTGCACTCAGAAAATGCATATTCGCCGATTATCTGTAATGTTGACGGCAGTTTTACAGTACGCATAAAGCCAAAGCTGTCGAAGCAAAAGCTGTCTATAATAGTATATCCTTCAGGAATTATAACATTACTTTTAAGCTTGAATTTACCGTTGTCGGCCGGCTGAAGAACTTTAAGGCGAAGATCAGGATTTTTATTATTTTTCTGTTCTTCTTCTTTAGGTTGTTGCTTGTCATTTTTGTTATCAACAAGTGTAGGTGTATATTCCCAACCGAAAGTATATGCGAAGCAAACGAGAATAAATTCTGCTGCATTTTCCGAAAGAAACATTTCGCTTGTCATATATTCTTTTGCTTTTACCATAGCAAGCTTATTATTCTCCTCCTTACGCATATTTTCAATAACGCCGTTAAGAAGGACATTTCTTATAAGTTTACGTTCTTTATCATAATAAGGAATACTGTCACTAAGGAAAGATACAAATTTATTTGTATCTGAAAGAAGATCAATACCATAGGTGTCAACAAGATTTTTCAGAGCGTCTCTTATTTCGATAGTATTTTCAAAGCCTGATATATTATGAGCAACAACGTGTCCGCATTTAGGGCAAGCCGTATCATCAGGCTTAAGCTCTGTATTACATTTTTCGCAAAGCATAGCAATCCTCCCTATTTTTACAATACAGTAAGTAATATATGTTTATCATACAGCGTATATATAATTTTCCTGATTTCCGAAAAGCAATAAATAATAAGTAATAAATCGCAGGCATAATCAAAATAAATTTATACACTTAAACATATGAATTATATCACTTTGTTTAAATTTTGTCAATGAGTTTTGAGAATTTATATCTTCAATTGTGCACATATAACAAATTTAAAAGAAGTATCTTGTATTATTGTGACAATATACCAATTGAAATCTGTGGCTTTGATTCGATTTTAACTTGTATTTGTAAATATCTTTCAAGCTTAAAATCATTTAATTTTGTCTATATTTTCCATTTTTCATCAAAGTACTTGCAATTATGTGCAAAATGTGTTAATATTAATCATGTATTAGGAAATATCAATTCTATATTTATGGAGGCTATCTTATGAAAAAACTGTTAAAGAATACTTTATTGAGTACTCTTGCCGCCTCAATGCTTCTTTCAGCAGCCGGATGCGGAAAAACTTCTGAAGGAAACAGAGGCTCTGTCGCTGTTATTGCTAAAAGTAAGGGCGTTGAATTCTGGGACGATGTAAAAGTCGGCGCAGATGACGGTGGCGAAGAAATGAACCTGAATATTGCTTATTCAGCTCCTTCAAGCGAAACTCAAATCAATGAACAAATCCAAATGGTAAACGATGCTGTAAAAAACAAGTCAAAAGCTATTGTTATCGCTCCTATAAGTGCTGACAATCAGGAACTTGTTAATGCTCTTAAAGCTGCTTCTGATGCCGGTATCAATGTTATCACAATCGACTCAGATCTTACTGACACAAATATGAGAAAATCTTGTATAAGTACCGATAACGATTCCGCAGGTGCTATCGCTGCTCGTGAAGCTGCTCAGTTGCTCGGTACCGATGGCGGTCAGATAGCTATAATCGGTCATA
The DNA here is from genome assembly GCA_022641595.1 of Ruminococcus sp. Lineage (GTDB taxonomy): Bacteria > Bacillota > Clostridia > Oscillospirales > Ruminococcaceae > Ruminococcus. Next base: position 9,302 of record JALCDN010000058.1, read on the forward strand.
CAAAAGGCTCTCAGACTGCTACAGAGAGAATTGATGGCTTTACCCAGCAGCTTACAGGTGCTTCTGAAAATCCAGATAAAACTATCGATACTTCTAAAACTAACTTCAACGTTGTAGAAGTTCAATACAGTGACGGTGACCAGGCAAAGGCAAAACAGGAAGCTACTGATCTTATATCAAAATACCCTGACCTTAAACTTATATACGGTACAAACGAAAAAACTACAATAGGTATATGCGAAGCCGTAAAAGAACAAGGCAAATCAGGTCAGATAAAGGTTATTGGTTTTAATGCCTCAAAAACTGAAATCGATGACATCAAAAATGGCACTCTTAATGGAACTATCGTTCAGAACCCTTACAGCATGGGTTACCTCGGTGTAAGAGTAGCCTCAAAACTTATGAATAACAAAAATGTTATCTCATCAGTAGATACGGGTGCTACATACGTCAGCGCTGATAATATGGATCAGGAATATGTTAAGCTGCTTCTCGATCCTACTAATAAATAAAGGAGAATCATTATGTCATCAAAATCATCAATAAAAATGTCCGTAGGATATAAGATTGCTATGGTTATTGCACCTATTTTCTTCATCCTAAGCGGTTTTGTAACAAATTTCGTTTATAAAAACGGTAAAAATCTCTACGATACTAACTTTAAATCAGTAGAATATATCAACAGCATAAATAATGATATCAATAAAATAAGTTCTTATCTTGCCCAAATGGCTACTGAATTAGGTGTCAACAACAGACAGGCTGATATGAGCAAAAAAGACGATATCCTCGCTTATGCTTACTCTGAATTTGATAATATCAACAGAGCTATGAACAGCTACCAGAAAATCAACAACCTTACAGACCTTGAAAAAAGAAGATTCAACCAGTGCCGTCTTGGTATTATAGAATATCAGGATAAACTTGCTTATATGGATAAAATGACATCTCAGATGACTCTTCAGGAACTTACAAGCGTTTATATGCAGGAAATGAAACCTATTCAGGTTCGTACCTCCGAAATGCTTGAAGCTGCTATCGACCTCAGTTCCGATGTTGCTCAGGATAGTTATGACCAGAACAATCGTCTCCATAATTACATCAACTACGGTCTTATCTCAGCTGCTGTAATAGTCGAACTCGCACTTATCGTCATTGCTTTGAAATCAGTAAAAGCTAAAAAGAAAATTGCCGAAAAGAACTTCCAACTTGAAAGAGCCGGTGAAAAACTTAAAAATTCTCATCAGAAAATCGTTGATATCGCCAACATCAACATCCTTACCGATATGCACAACAGATACGCTCTTGAACAGGACCTTGATGCAGCTATTGGTAAAGAATCATTCAGCATCGGCGTTCTTGATATCGATAACTTCCGTTCTGTAAATGACAGCTTCGGTTATGGCGTAGGTGATGAATACCTTGCTGCTGTAGCTGAAAAGCTTAATAAAGAATATTCAAATTCTGCAAAATTATATAACATTTCCGGAAATGAATTCTGCTTTATTTTCAATAAGGATATCACAGAGCTTCAGGCTCGACAAATGCTTGACCTTGCAAGAGAAAATGCAAGCAATTCTTTCGTAGTCTCCGAGGCCGTTGTTCAATGTCCTGTTTCAGGAAGCTTCTACAGATATTACCCTGAAGACAACCTTAACGTAAATACGCTCCTTATGAAACTCGATAATGCACTCAGAGCCGCAAAGAACTCCGGTGGCAACCGTATTCAGTACATCAGCAACCTTTAATTTCAAAAATTAAAAGACTTATATTGTATTCTCATATGTCCTCTTCTGCTTTACTTAGCAGCAAGAGGACATTATTTATTTTAAGTGTACCCTTAATATAATTCAGATATTTTTTTCAAGACTTGTCACAAAACGCTTTCGCAAAACGTTATAATATGCGAGACGTCTCAAAGAAGAGGTGATGAAATGACTTATGATGAATCGGAAAAATTAAAGAAACTCTATCAGATTTACGAACAGCCTATGTACAGAATCGCTTTTTCGATACTGCACAGAAGCCAGCAAGCTGAAGATGCAGTTTCGGATTCATTTATACGAATTATTAAAAATCTTAGAAAAATCGATGAACCTGACAGCGAAAAAACTAAAGCTTACATCGTAAAAATTATCAAATCCGCTTCAATTAGTCAGTACAGAAAAAATGCACGGTCATATTCAAGTGAAACTCCTATTGATGATGAAACTATGCAGATTCCCGACCATCATCAGAGTGCAGATTCAAATGTGAAAATTTTCGAACTAAAATCCGATATTGCTCAATTGCTTGATTCACTAAAAAGTACTGACAGAGATATCGTTTTATTACGATGCAAAAACGAACTTCCATGGAAAGAAGTCGCTGAACGTGTTTCTATGACAGAGGAAAATGTAAGAAAACATTTTGAAAGGGCAAGGAAAAAATTAATGACCAAGAGAGGAGAAATGCTCAATGAAGAACAGAACTTTACCAAACGATGAAGAATGGAACAAAATCATAAACGACGCTTTCTTAACAGAAGACTGTCATGCTTTCTCCAGTGAATACAATTCAAGAAAAGAGCTTTTAATGAAAGGAAATAATCGTGATAATATGAAAAAACATAATGACAGAAAATACATAAGAATCATTGCAGCTACTGCTGCTGCAGTTGCAATCGTTCCAACCTCAGTTTTTGCATACAGCAAAATCAGCTCAGGTCCATCATCGTCAATCAGCAAAACTGCAAAGTACCAGAATACAATAGAAATACAAAATCCAACTTCCAAAGCTCAGAACGAATCTGAAGTTTCGGAAACTGCTGATTCATCTGTAAGTACACAAACTATGAAAATTGAATTTGGCTGGCTTCCACAAGACCTTGTCCTACAAGACGACAATACCGCATTCGGCGGAAAATATAAAAATACTGCTATGGGCGGTATGACTCCAATGTTTTTCAAGGTTTCTAAAGGAAAAAACATTAAGTACAATATGAAAAATTCTAATGATTTTGAGGAATATGAAACTTCGTCTCAGCAAATAACAATAAATTATCGCACAACATACGATGCTGCAACAGCTTCACCAAATAATTTCGGACGTGAAGTATGGGTCTGCTTCAAAAACGCACCATATGCTGCAAATCTGTTTTTCACTGATGACATCAGTAACGACGATGTTAAGAAAATTGCCGAAAATATGACACTTACTCCAACCGATAGAGAACTTTACCAGGATTATCAGTCACAAGAAGAAAACACTGATGAACAGATTGCTGTTCCTGTTGAAAATAAGGTTGATATGTCCGATATCAAGCTTTACAAAACCGGAGAGACATACGTCGAAAGTGAAGCCAACTACAGTGTTAAACTCAACGATGCACATATCCAGAATAATTTTGACGGTATTGCAACTGATGGAAGCGGTTCTGCTTTTGACTACAGCAATATTACTGACCCTCTGGAAAATATACGCACATGGTATAAAAGCGGCGATGGAGTAAATTCGATCGATGAAAAAACCAAAAGTATGGCTGCTCCTTTGCATATCCTTGTTACAAACTTAACCTATAAAAACACTTCCGATAAACAGGAGGACATCTGTATATCTCCTACAATGCTTACTTTTGAAAATGACATACCTTACAGAACATTTTCAGTTCCTTCAACATATGGCGATTACTTCAATGACTCAATTAATTTTATGAACTGCGAAGGTTCACATTTTTCTTTCTTCTCAACCAAATCAAGCCAAAAAAACCATATCAGCCTTAAACCCGGTGAATCTGCTGATGTCCAGCTTGCATATTGCGTTGATGATTCGATGCTCGGCAATATTTATCTCGAATGCGGTTATTCACTTTGCTCTGCAAGCACATATTCATACTCTATAAAGAACGGTGCTGCTTTATTCGACCTCACAAATATAAAATGACTTAAAATAATCCGTCTCATAATTTTATGTGAGACGGATTATTTTTTCAAATGACTTTACTTTTATTTGACTGTATGCTATAATTTGTTTAATAATAAGAATGAGGTGCGCCAAATGAAAAAGTCAATTAAAACCGATATAATTGCATTAATTGCTGTTACGTCTGCCGCATTTTTTATGGCTCTCAACACAAAAACTTTCGTTAATACCGGCGGACTTTATCCTGGCGGCATAACAAGTCTTACTATTCTTATACAACGAATATGCGATATGACAATTCACACTGTTCCGCCATTCAGTGTGATAAATATCAGCTTAAATATCGTGCCTGTTTACATAGGCTTCAGATATATCGGGAAAAAATTTACTCTGTACTCCTGCGTTATGATTATTCTAAACAGCATCTTTACTGATATGATTCCATCATATACAATTACTGAGGACGTTTTACTTATCAGCATTTTTGGCGGAATAATAAACGGTCTGACTATCAGTGCCTGTCTTAATGCAGGAACAACTTCGGGCGGCACTGATTTTATCTCAATATTTCTTTCCGAACGAAACGGTATTGATTCATTCAACATAATACTTGGATTCAACGCAGTTATACTATGTGTAGCAGGCTTCCTTTTCGGTTGGGACAAGGCTCTCTACTCTATTTTATTCCAATATGCTTCAACTATGGTTATAAAAGCATTGTATAAAAAATTTCAGCAAAGCACTTTCTTTATTGTTACAAATAAACCCGAAGAAGTATGCAGTGGAATATACTCTGTGAGCAAGCACGGTGCCACAATACTTGAAGGCGAAGGTTCTTTTGAACATTGTGAAAGAAACGTAGTGTATTCTGTTGTTTCAGCAGCTCAGTCAAAAAAAGTCGTAAAAGCTGTAAAAGCAGCCGATTCTGCCGCTTTTGTAAATGAAGTTAAAACACAAAAGGTTTCAGGAAGATTTTATTTTCCAAAAGAAAACTAATAATATTTCTTGCTATAAAAAATTATATGAATTAAAGCTATCATATGTGTACACCACGCAAGAATTAATATTGAAAAGGAAATGTTAATATGAAAAATGATATGTCACACGATGAATATGAAAAAGCAGCAAACTATTGGAAATTGAAGGACGCTGACAGTGTTAACGCCGACACTAAAATGCTAATGAGCGAAATTGAAGCCTTTATTGACAAAAATGACACCTGTGCACTCGCTACAGGTTTCGGCGAATTTGTAAGATGCACACCAATTGAATACACTTATCATGACAGTGCATTCTGGCTGTTTACCGAAGGTGGAGAGAAATTTATTTCTCTGGAGCATAACAAAAATGTCTGCATCGCAATTTTTGACAAATTCAGTGGATTTGGTCATCTCAAGGGAATGCAGATTTCAGGAACTGCGCAAATTATAGAAACATTTTCAGAACAGTACATAAAAGCTGCAAATTTCAAGAAACTTCCGATTGAAGCTTTGCGCAAAATGCCTGAACCAATTCATCTTATTAAAATCATTCCTGAAAAGATTGATTTTCTTAATTCTGATTTTAAAAAGCAAGGT
>JALCDN010000059.1 GCA_022641595.1 Ruminococcus sp.
AATTTTTATATTATTGTTGGATTTGCAGAAGCCGTAGTTTAAGCTTCTGTCGATGCCGCACATTCTTGGGCAGCACATACATTTTGTGGAAGGCATACAAAATGCTCCTTTGCAATAAATTATCATCTATATGCAGTATTTTAATATGTAAAAGTACTGCCGCCTATAAATTCTCTTACAAGAGATGTTTCGCCAACGAGTTGTGGGTCAATCGGAGTTATTTCGCCGAGGAACTGTAAAATCTTCTTGCAGTTGTCGAAACCGTTGCAGTTGCCGAGATTTTTGAGACCATCCATTAGGAAAGCTGAATACACAGAAGGTTCAAAAGCCATAAATGTGTCTATATCGAAATCGGCACGAGTTTTGAATGGCATAATATAGAGTTCTTCGCCCTTGGAAACGCTTTCAAACATTTCGGAGACCTCTTCAAATTTTCTTCCTCTGAAAAGGCTGTCACGGATAAGGCGGCGCATAAGTCTGATTTTTCTTGGGTGGAGGTACTCGCCTTTTTGGTTGACAATTCTTGTACGCACGCTAACGTATATGCAGGTAGCATCGGAACGTACATTGGTAACGAGAGGATTCAGAGCGTGTATTCCTTCAAAAATTACTATTTCATTTTCTTGGTGTTTATATGGTGTGAAAGCAGACCTTGTCTGGGTTGAGAAATCAAATGTAGGAATTTGAATTTCCATACAGTTTGAAATAGCATTCATATGTTCTTTAAGCAGACGTATATCGAGTCTGTAAGGGGATTCAAGGTCAACGTTGCCATTTCCGTCCATAGGGAGGTTATCTTCTGTGCAAGGCAGAAAGTAATTGTCCATAGAAATGACCTTGCTTGATATGCCGGATTCATTTAAAATCTTGCTTATTCTGAGAGCGGACGTAGTTTTTCCGGAGCCTGACGGACCTGACAGTAAGACAATAGGTTTTTCCGCACAATTTTTTTTGATTGAGTTTGCTGTAACAAGTAGATTTTTCTGATAAAGTCTTTCGGCATCATTGATGAAACCGTTTACGTTTGAGTTAATTTTGAAATTGATATCGCATATGTTTATATGTTTCATATAGTCATCACCCCGTTGAAAGATAATTATTTTTAAGAGCCTTTAATAATGGAGTCCCAGTTAGTTGAAGTGCCTGTTGTTGAAAAATCGGCATAATAAGCGAGTATGTATGAAGCGTCGATTGCGTCAACGAAATTGCTGTTGTCAACATCGGCACATTGAATTTTATAGTCTGACCAATCTGAAACAGAGTGTGACTGAATCAAAGCGTAGTAGTCAAGAGCCATAGAAGCGTCAACAGCATCTATCGCACCGTCTTCATTTATATCGCCTTTAGTTACAGGTTTTTCATATTTTATCTGATATGAGCCGATAGAAATTGAAGTTTTAGGGGGGTAGATATTTACGGTTGCCGTATCTGAAGAGGCAAAAGCCGAAGCTATGCTTGTTATGTCAGTGGAGCAGCTTTCAGATATGTCAACGGTTTCCAGTTCAGTAATTCTTTTTCCGTTTGAATCGAAAGAGGGCAGTTGTTTTTCAAATGTGATTTTAACGAGAAGTCCCTGAAGGTCAATATTGCCGCTTTTAAAGGTATAGATTCGTTTTGTAGGCAGACTGTCAATAGAAATAGTAGCCTTGTTGTAAAGAGGAGATACAGTGATGTTTTTATCTACAACAGTGTCTGCCGGGGTATCCCAGCAATAGAATTTCATTTCAGTATATTTGTCTATTCGTTTATATATTACGGAAGTATCAACATCATTAAAATTTATGAGTCCACCGGCTTTAATATTCTGAGTAGCTATAATTTTGCCGTTGAAGTCTATGAAATTAACGGAATAAGTATCAGAATTATCCGCTGTTTTTGAGTTTGTCACAGTAAAGCTGTCATCTGCTGCGAAAGAAGTTTTGATACCTGAGCAAGTGGCAATAACTGTAGCGGCACTAATCAATGCTAACAATTTATGCAATTTCATTAATAATCTCCTTTGTAGCAAATTTATCGGATAAGTAAAAAGCATATGAATATGATATAAAGGTTACCTCTAAAGTAAAATGGGTTATATATAGAGTGAAAAAATAGAATAAAGCATCAAGTGTAATTGCCGATAAAAAATGGTCTGCAATTCTGATTGATTGTTGAAATAAAGCGGACATATTTTTCATATGTCATGCGAACGAGCATAAAATCAGCGGAAACGAGGGCATTATCATCATCATAGCTATATATAGCATAAAGGATTATTTCATCCCAGTCTATGTATGAACGAAGAGTGTCGGCACGGTGTCTGAAAGCTATAAGCTGTTCATCGACGGTATCAATTTCTGTCATGCCACAGAAAAGGGAATTTCTGTAAAGTTCAATATAGTTGATAATAATGCACCTTCTTTCATTCAAAAATATAGAAATGAATGATATGACAAAGCTAAAGGCTGTATAGAGAAAATCTGCACAGCCTTTAATGTCAAATTGATTTGGTTAAGGTATAAAATAACCACGGTCAACATCAGGCAGTTTGTTAAATGACGTGATGATACCATTTATTTGGAATTTGTTCCAAAGCCGTGACTATGCGAAGCATTATTTTTCATAAAATGGTTCTGTATGCTCTGAAACGTTTTTGCCGAGTTCTGCATCTGTAGCAATCATATCGATGAATACAGCCTGAAGGAAAGGCTTTGCAGCAGCAGCAATACCGTCAAAAGTAGCGTCCTTGTCGGCATCTTTAGTTAGGTCAACAACTACGAGGTAGCTTGAATCAGTATCATTTCTTATCATAACTCTGAAGTAAGCCTTATTAACGGTTTCATCTGTTTCGAGGTAAGCTTTTATAGCGTCCAGCATATCTGTAGGCATTTCTTTTGGGGTAGCGAGTTTAATTTTAGTGCCATTTTTTATAACTCTCTGAGCACTGCCATGGAGTCTGACTTCTTTTTTGAGTTTGAAATTTTCAGCCATACGTCTGTCAACGATCAGGTTAGCACTCATAGGATCTACGACAAAGCCGCTGATTTTTTCTTCTTTGGAGAGCATAAGAGCGTAGTCGTCGAATCCGAGAGTAATAGTTTCGCCGTTGTATTCCGGGTTCCATTTATGGAGTTCATCAAGGCTTGTAAAAGCAGGGAAGAAAATATTTTTATTTGTGTTAAGTATCATTGTAAACTGAACCTTAGTGTTGTGGTCAGGGTGATGTATCTGAGCAGCTTCTTCTTTTGAAAGCTTCGAAGTTTTTGAAGGAATAAGAAATTTTGCATTCATAACGAGTTCTTCGGCGACAGCATCTTGTTTTTGAGGAGTACTTTCGGCTCTCATATCAGCGATAGCTTGAAGAAGCTTTTCATTATTTAATTCAGACATTTTAATCTCCGTTCACCGATATATGAGGAACAAGTTCAACTTATATAGTCGGAACCGCTTTTGCGGCAAGCGGCACGCCGATTTAATAATAAAAACAAATTAATAAAAACGAATTATGTACATTTGTTGAAATTGGCTTTTGAAAAACTATTTTTAGAAGTCACTAAAATCATCAACAAATTAAAAACATTATACCACATATTCAGGAAAAAATCAACAATTTTCGGTTACAAAAAGTGAATTTTTTTATAAAATAAAAAAATAAGTATTTAATTGAATGATGGAGTCTGACCTACCGAGATCTGAGAGTAGTAAGTAAGAATTTTGCTGGCATCTATAGCGTTGATAATGTTGTCATAGTTTGTATCGGCAGCCAATGTTTGAATATCAGACAGTGGACTTGAGCCACCGTTTGAAATTGTGGAGTATGCCGAGAGTGCAATCGAAGCGTCACCGGCATCTATTGTGCCACTGTTATCGATGTCACCGAGATTAAATCCGACGTTAAACGTAACTGATTTAAGAGACGGGTGAAATACTCCTTTATCGAATCTGTTGCAGTATGTAGTTCCGGCGTGGGTTTTTCCGTCAGCGGACTGAGTATAGTCTATCAGGTTGACAGTATAGTTGCCGGCAGGAGTATTCTGAGCAAATTCTACTTCAAATTCCGTAATCATATATTCGTCTGATTTTGAACCGAGGTAAACGTTATTTTTGATTTGTTTATCCGGATTTGAGGTAGTAGGATCAATTCTGAAAATAAAAGATGAGGCATCTGCACTTATGCCTGTAGCTGCATCTGCTTCAGGAACAGTAAATACGCTACCCGGCAGTGTAGCTAAATTATTTTTATCGTCAATGTATGAGAAACAGAATGGAGTCATTTGAGTGGAAAATGATTTGCCATCGCTTGTTGAGTAGGTGTTTATAGGAGAGGAGTCAGTAAAGAACATAGGATTTTTAAGATTTTTAGTTTTGACATATTCACTGCTGCTTTTCCATGCAGCACTTATTGACTGAATATTTTTAGTATTGTCACTTATATAAATTTTTACAGGTAGAGTAACTGAACCTTTTTGCAAGTCAACAAGGCTTACAGAAGTCTTGTCAGCTTTAAGATAAACACATACATCATCAATATATTCGTGTCCGAACATACATGATGCGGCATTAGCGGAGACTGACGAAGAAAATATAGAAAAAACAAGCAATACTGAAGCAAGTGAAAATAATTTTTTCATAAAATCACCTAAATACTTTCAATCATTTTCATAACAATATCCGCAACACGTTTAGCTGCAATTTTTTCAAATTCGTCAAAAGACATAGCACCATCGTCATCAGCGTTATCGGAGATGCAGCGAACGCTTACAAATGGAGTTTTGTTAAGAAAGGCACAATGACCTATGGCAGAGCTTTCCATATCGACAGCATATGGATTGAATTTTGCAAGTATATCGTTTTTGACTTCATTGCTTGAAATAAAAGCTTCACCTGAAACGATTCTGCCTACGAAAGAATTCATACCCAATAGTTTACAGGTATTGACAGCACATTCGATCAGATGTGAGTCAGCCTTAAATATGCTGCAATATGGGGGATAATTGTCAAGAAAATGCAAGTCAAGGTCGTGAGCGAGAACCTCATTAGAAACTACGATGTCGCAGACCTTAACATCATTGTTCATACCTCCGGCGATACCGGTATTAATGATAGCGTCAACGCAGAAGTTGTCGATAAGAACCTGGCAGCAGACAGCGGCGTTGACTTTAGCAATACCGCAGCAAACGTTTACAATTTTCCTGTTGCCTATGTAGTTTATATGAAAATCGAAGCCGGATTTGGAAATAATTTCCTCCGAGCCGAGCATAGAGCGAATGTCTTTTAATTCAGATGGCATAGCACCTATAATTCCGATAGTATTCACGAAAACAAACTCCTTTCAAAATGCCTGAAGCAATGTTAGTACAAGTCTATTGAGGGCACCTCTAAAAACTCCTTTTGAGAAAAAACAGCTATGCACGGCATCTACTGTGTCAACATCCCTCATAGTGCGACAGCACGCTTTCGGAACGTTTCCTTGCAGCTGCCGCACCTATCTGATTTTTCCTTAATCAAACGAGTTTTTAGAGGTGCCCTTGATAAAGTATAACATATTTCCTCATAAAAATCAAGAATTTTATGAAAAACGGTCAAAATGAAATAAATGGCAGAAGATGGTATGGTACACTATACTTTAGAGATGTCATTATGTTGAAGAAGAATCATTTTGAATTTCTTCGTATAGAACACGACGTGCTGCGATTAAAGCTAAGGTGTCACCGATTTAAGTAAATATCGTGGCAGCAACAGCAAGTTCGGCGGCTGATTTGAAATTGGAAGACATAGCAACAGCGAGACTGTTTACAGCAGAGGTAAATTCGAGGTCATTTAAAATATTGTCCATAGTGTCAGCACTCCTTTTGAAAATCTTATGAAAAAAATTGGCTATAAATGATAAAAGTCTCACACAGCGTAAAGCAGTGTGAGACTTATGAATCAGATTATTATGGAAGGAGTCTGTTGATATCTCTTGGAAACATACTTGATTGTCTGATGTTGGGAAGGTTGACGATTTTCATAACAAGACGTTCAAGACCGATACCGAGACCGCCATGAGGAGGCAGACCATATTTATGAGCTTCAAGGTAGTACTTGAAGTCATCTGGGTTAAGACCTTGAGCTTTGATTTTAGCAACCTGTTCATCATAGTTGTGTATACGCTGACCGCCGCTTGTAATTTCGAGCCCACGGAAAAGCAAGTCGAACTTGCAGGCGAGACGAGGGTCGTCCTTATCGTTCATAGCGTAGAAAGGAGGCTTTGAGGAAGGAAAGTGGGTTACAAAGATGAAGTCGCAGCCGAATTCTTTTTTAGCGTAATCACAGATAGCAACTTCGTCCTCCGGTTCGAGGTCGAGCTTGTTGCCGGAGCCTTTTTCGCCGAGAATTTCCTTGGCTTCAAGCAGTGTAACGCAAGGAATATCGTTGATTACAGGAACTTCTGCTTCAAGGATTTCGATTTCGTTTTTATAATTTTTGTTAATATAGTCCATAACGTATTTGAGCATAGCGGTTTCCATAGCCATAACATCGTACATACTGTCTATGTAGCCCATTTCGAAGTCGAGACCGATGTATTCGTTGATATGACGTGAAGTGGCGTGTTTTTCGGCACGATAAACAGGTGCGATTTCAAAAACTCTGTCGAAGAAAGCGACAGCAGTTTGTTTATAGAACTGAGGCGACTGGTTAAGGAAAGCGTGCTTGTCAAAATAATCGAGATGGAAAATATTCGCACCGCCCTCAGCGCCTTGAGCAACGATTTTAGGCGAATGAATTTCAGTGAAATTTTCTTTGAGCATAAATTCTCTGAATCCGTTGCAAACGCCTTCCTGAAGCTTGAATATAGCACGTTCGTAAGGATTTCTGAGAGCTACTGAACGGTTGTTGAGGTTTACATCAAGAGTACAGCCGAGCTTTTTGTTGGAAACATGAAGTGGGTATTCATAAGAAGTATCGGCAATGAGCTTAACATTTCTGAGAATAATTTCGATGCCGTTTATACCCTTGTCATTTTTAGTAACTGTACCGGTTACATTTATAAAGAAGCCCTCTTTGAGACCTTCTATTGAGTCAGAGCAATTTTTTTCTGAGTAGATAGTCTGAAGTGTGTATCTTCCTGTGCGGACGATAATGAATGAGAAATTACTCATATCTCTGATTTTGTGAACGCAGCAGTCAAAAGTAATATCAGAACCGATGTTGTTAAGAGCGTCAGATATATCGAATTCTTTTTTGAGAGAAGAAGAACTGATTTGCTTTATGTTGTTTTTAACTGACGGAAAATACTGTGAATTATTTTTATATGCTGACATATTAAGCGTTGGCTTTGAAGTATCGGCATTTTCAGATTGTTCACAGGTATTGTCGGCAGAAGAAGCAGAGATACCTGATAATTTCTTTTCAAGCTCTTCCTTGACGATTTTCGGAGTACATACGCCTCTGAGCTGTTTGTTGCAAAGACCCATGAGGAATCCGAACACTTTAGTTTCACCATTAATGAACTGTTGAACAGTATCGGCGTTCTGCTTAAAGATAGAGTCAAGAACCTCTGAAACCTTTGACATATCATTTTCGATGAGCATACCGTTTTCTTTTGCTATAACTTCAGGTTTCTTACCAGTTTCAATCATAGTACGAAGAATTTTCTTTGCATCGTTCTTTGAAATTTTTTCGGTTTCAGCCATTTTTACAAGCTGAGCGAAGTCTGATGCTTTAAAAGGAAGATTGTCCATAGAAACTTCGCCAAGGTTTACACGACGCATAAGTTCTACGATAATAAAGTTACAGATAGCCTTAGGGTTGTCATAAGTCGAAACAGCGTCATTGAAGAAATCGGAGATGAGCTTTGAATTAACAAGAATCTTTGCATCTACGAGTGAAAGACCATATTCATTTGTATAACGTGCAATTCTCTTGTGAGGAAGCTCCGGAAGTTTAGCTTTGATTTCATCAAGCATATCGTTTGTGAAATTTACCTGTAGTATATCAGGTTCTGGGAAGTATCTGTAGTCCTGAGCGTCTTCCTTGCTACGCATAGCAGTAGTTTCACCACGGTTATCATTGAAACGTCTTGTTTCCTGAATAACTCTGTAGCCCATATCGAGAAGACGTGACTGACGTTTGATTTCAAAGTCGATAGCACGTGTAATAGATTTAAGTGAGTTAAGGTTTTTACATTCTGTTCTTGTACCGAATTCCTTGTCGTCAGGTTTCATAACAGAGACGTTTACATCGCATCTTAGTGAACCTTGTTCCATTTTACAGTCGCAGACTCCGGCATACTGTAGAAGAAGACTTACTTTTTCAACGAAAGCTCTTGCTTCCTCAGCTGATGAGATGTCAGGTTCAGTAACAATTTCAATAAGAGGAATACCGCATCTGTTATAATCAGCTAAAGAAACTGCATTAAAGTCGTCATGAACGAGTTTTCCAGCATCCTCTTCAAGGTGTATGCGGTTAATTCTGATTAATTTTTTACCTTTTTCGGTTTCAATTTCAATAGCACCGTTGATGCACAGTGGTCTGTCGAGCTGTGAAATCTGATAAGCCTTTGGAAGGTCAGGGTAGAAATAATTTTTTCTATCGAAAACAGAGAATTTATTTATATTGCAGCCGAGTGCAAAGCCTGCTTTAACTGCATATTCAACGGCAGTCTGGTTTATTACCGGAAGAGTACCCGGCATACCTGTGCAGACAGGGCAGCATCTTGAGTTCTGACTGCCGCCGAATTCTGCACTGCAAGTACAGAAAACTTTTGAGTTTGTAAGCAGCTCGGCATGAATTTCGAGACCGATTACGGGAATATATGATGACATTTTCAGCACCTCCAATTAAAGTATGGGAGAAGCAGTGTTGAACTGTTTCTCGAAAGCATCAGCAGTCTGTATAATAACGGCTTCATCGAATTGTCTGCCGACGATGGACATACCTATAGGCATACCGTCTGAGTCATAACCGCAGGTAGTTGAAATAGCAGGGAGAGAAGCTATATTTGCTGTTACGGTACAGATATCAGCCTGATACATTTTAACAGGGTCAGAGACATTTTCGTTTATGCCGTATGCAACAGAAGGTGTAGTAGGTGTAAGAATGACATCACATTTTTCAAAAATACCTGCATATTCAGCTTTGATGCGTTGTCTGAGTGCAAGAGCCTTACCGTAATAAGCGTCATAGTAGCCGCTTGAGAGGGCATAATTTCCGAGAAGAATACGTCTTTTGACTTCTTCGCCGAAGCCTTCGCTTCTTGAATTGGAGATAAGTTCATTGAAATTCTCGCCGATTTTGCTTCTGTGACCATATTTGATGCCATCGTAACGTGAAAGGTTAGATGAGGCCTCAGCAGATGAAATAAGATAGTAAGCGGCAACAGCATATTTAAGACTTGGCATACTGCACTGAACGATTTCAGCACCCATAGATTTGTAAGTATCGGCAGCGGAAAGAACTGATTTTCTTATGCAGTCATCAATACCTTCAGCGTAAAATTCCTGAGGAACAGCAATTTTCATACCCTTGATGCTCTGACCTATGCGTGAAGTATAATCCATGACCGGGTTTTTTGAAACTGTACCGTCGTGTGGGTCATATCCTGCTATTGAGTTAAGAATCATACCGCAGTCATAAGCTGACTTGGCAATAGGGCCGATCTGGTCAAGAGAAGAAGCGAAAGCTACAAGACCGTATCTTGAAACTCTGCCATAAGTAGGCTTTAGACCTGTAACGCCACAAAAAGCAGCAGGCTGTCTTATAGAGCCACCTGTGTCTGAACCGAGAGCACCTGCTGCCAGAGAAGCGGAAACGCAGGCAGCTGAGCCGCCTGAAGAACCGCCCGGAACTCTTGATAAATCATAAGGATTTTTTGTTTTTGCAAATGCCGAAGTCTGAGTAGAACCGCCCATAGCGAATTCGTCCATGCTGACCTTGCCGAGCATAACAGCGTTTTCTGAATTTAGCTTTTCGATTACTGTAGCATTGTATGGCGGAATGAAATTCTCAAGAATTTTTGATGAACATGTAGTTCTTATGCCGTCTGTGCAGATATTGTCCTTGACAGCAAGAGGAATACCGCAAAGACCGGAGGCGTTTCCGGAGTTAATGACCTTCTGTGCGTTTTCGGCATCTTTGAGAGCTTTTTCCTCAGTAACGGTGATAAATGACTGTAGCTTTGAGTCATATTTTTTTATTCTGCTTATGAAAGCGTCAGCAAGTTCTGTGGCAGAAATTTCCTTATTATCAAGCATAGAGCGAAGCTGACTGATATTTTTTGAAGTAACGTCCATATATGATGATATCACAGTGAAGCTGTGAATACTCCTTTCAGAAAATGTTATTATTCGACAACCTTAGGAACTACGAAATAATTATTACTGCTTGTTGCGTTCTGAATAATTTTCTCCGTAGGCATACTCGGAAGGGAAAAATCTTCACGCAGGTCATTGAGATAGACGTCATGATTATCGGCAAGAGCATCATATTTGATATCTATTTCCTTGATAGTGTCCATAATTTCGATAATGCTTGTCATTTCTGAAGCTTTTTTCTTCATTTCTTCCTCAGTAAAAGAAAGTTTACCGAGTTTAGAAAGGTAAGAAACCATTTCCAGATCCATAATAAAACCTCTTTCCGTATTAGAAGCCGTGTACATATTATAATAGTACAGGTTTCTTAATTAAAGCAGCCTTAAAAGCGCTATTCAATACATAAACAACATTATACCATATTTTGAATCTTATTGCAAGTTTTTTTCATTTTTTGCAAAAAACAAAAAGTTGAAATTTGAGTATACATATTGCACAAATTCAAGTGCCATTATTTGTGCAATATTTTTATTAAGAAATTCTTGACAAATGACATTTCCCGTGCTATAATATAAAAGCTGAGTGAGACGGAACGAACTTCTCATTCAAGCTACGGAGAGGTGTCCGAGTGGTTTAAGGAGCTGGTCTTGAAAACCAGTGATCCTGAAAGGGACCGTGGGTTCGAATCCCACCCTCTCCGCCATTTTATATCCTTATTTATATGATTGCGGAAATACCCAAGTGGTGAAGGGGCTCCCCTGCTAAGGGAGTAGGTCGGGAAACTGGCGCGAGGGTTCAAATCCCTCTTTCCGCGCCAAAGCCTATAAACGTATGTTTATAGGCTTTTTTTATGCTGATAAAGTTTTAAGACATCTGCAATTGGCTGTATAGTTGGATTACTACCTAATGGTACCTCTAAAAACTCCTTTTGAAAAAAACAGCTATTGCACGGCATCTGCTGTGTCAACCTCACTCATAGTGCGACAGCACGCTTTCTAAAGGTTTCATTGCAGCTGCCGCACCTATCTGATTTTTACTTAATCAAACGAGTTTTTAGAAATATCATATATTAAAACGCATAAATTACTTATGTCTCGATTTAGAATATGTAATAGAACTCATTTTTAAGAGTATTGTAAATTGTTTCTTAAGATAAAAATCAGACCTGCAAATTTGCATACAGGTCTGATTTTATAAAAGAAATTATTTTATTTTGAGAATATTTTATAGTTGACCTGATTTTGCTCCGATTACCTCATCAACATAGAAGTTCATTGTATCTTTTGAAGTTTCCACAATCAAATGTATATCAGAAGCGCCGCTTGGAATTTTATAATTTGAGTTTACAAGCTTTGTATAGGTACCTTTAGTAACTGATTTAGTGACAATATTGGAATACTTTGTTGTTCCGGTTGAATCCTTATATTGAAGTGTAAGATTAAATGTAGAAGAATTAGTATTTCCGTCGAGGTAATTTACATATGCACTGAAACCATATGTATTTCCCGGAACAAAAGTTGAAGTGCTGAGTGATTTTTGTGCACCATTCCACGAAGATGTTTTTTTAGATACAAGAAGAGCGTTTTTACCTGCAAAAGCTGTTCTGCCGCTGAGTCCGAGTGTATTTGAACCACGAGCAGTCCAGTCTTCAACACCATTCTCGAAAGTATTGCGGAATAAGTAGCTTGAGTTTGCAGATGGCTTAGTTGTTGTCTGTGTGACAGGCTTTGTTGTTGTAGATTTAGCAGTTGTCTGATTTGCAGATTTTGTTGTTGCAGGCTGAGTGGTCGGCTGACTGCTTCCATTTACAGTTACAACGAATGTTGAAACGCTTGATGCAGGAAGCTGCACATTGAAACTGCTGCCATTTGATGGAAGATTTTCTGTCAAAGCGAGATTTTCGTTTGAAGAAGTTCTGTAGCGGTCTACATCTGTTATTCTTCCGCTGCTGAGTGAAAAATTCTGAGAATATCCTGTAGTGCTTTTGTTTACGGCAACTATAGTTACCTGATTTTTAGAATTCTTATATGCTGAAACATAAACCTTTGATGAAGGCTGTTCGGTTGCGTCAACACGGACATCTCCGGGACGTACAAATTTTGAATACTGTGCAAGACAATATCCTCTTTTGCTGACATTGCTGTTTTCCTTGATAAGTCCATAACTGCGGCGTATGTACCACCATACATATGCGTTCATATTGCCTACTACAAGTCCGTTGTGGATATTTTCGCAGACATCGAGTGCTTCAGGAAATTTATCTGCATCAGATGTACTGTTAGGAACATAAACTTCAGTCATAAATATTTCCTTGCCACAATTTTCAAGTGCCGGAAAATCCATATTTGAACGACTTGTTCCATAGAAATGAGTACCGAAAATATCTGTATTTGCATAAGCCTTACTGTTATTCAATATTGCGTTGTAGTAGCTTTTATTATAGGAAAACGATTCAGGTGACATAACAGGGCAATCAATTTTATCGGCATAGTTTGCGAGAAAATCTACACATTCAGACTCCGTCATCCAAGTCCAGTCAGAACCCCAGTCAGGTTCATTCTGTATAGAAATTGCATAGAGATTCACACCGTTGTTCTTCATATAGTGATAGAAATCATTCAGATGTTGAGCATAAGCAGCATACGAGCTTTTTTTCAGCCTTTTTGCATCAGGATCATTTGATTTTGAGAATCTTTCACACATACTTGCAGGCGGATTCCATGGTGTTGCGAAAACTATTGCGCCTTGTGACTGAGCATATTTAGCAGTTGCAAGAGCTTTGTTCCATTGATTTTTGTCATCGTTCACATATACTCTTACGATTGATAGTCCGAGCTGACCATTTCCGTTGCCGAAAGCTAACTTACGCTGAGTGTCTGTAAGGTCGCTTCCTGCCCATTCAGGAAGGTTCATACCTCCGAAGCCCTTGATTTTCTGATACGTTTTTGAAGTGTTGACAACGCAGGTAGTCGCAGCAGACGCACTAAGTGATAAATTTGACTGAGCCTGTGGAACTGCCGAAATGATGAGCATTCCGCTCATTACAACCGACAGCAAGGACATAGTTTTTTTGAGTAAGTTCATTCTTAGCTCTCCTTTAAATTAATAATTTCACATTTTAAAGCAAAAATTAATATTTTTCTGCTTTATGTACTAATTATAAACAATTTAATGAGATTAATCAACTCACAATCTGCACAATTTGGTGTACCAATTGCACAATTAAAATTATTTTTATGTTTTACTTTTATATTATAAATTAAAATTCATTTTAAAACAAAAGACCTGTATTCAATCATACAGGTCTTTTATATATTTTACTTTGTTGCTTTAAAAACGGCACGGGCAAAATTATATATGTGTGCGTGAATCGAATTATCGCCGTGATAGCCGCCGGTTACATAATGCCAGATGTGTGGAACGTTATTTTTTGTAAAGTTTTCGTGGTAGGTATTAGGATTAGAATATACAACAGTATCATTGCTTCTGGCTGTTATGAAAAGTAGATGTGGAGCTTCGGCATCACTGTTCCACTTAAATGCACCGGTAACGCCTGGTGCCGGACATACTGCACCTACATATCCAAAGAGATCAGGACGTTTCATACCGATAAGAAGTGATTCTCTTCCGCCCATTGAAAAACCTGTTATAGCAGTATTGTCTCTGCCTGTTTTAACGCTGTAGGTTTTTTCGATGTAAGGCATAAGGTCAGTAGTAAGGTCATTTATGAAATTATCGTAAGCAGCGTTGTTTGCGTCATCCATAGCTGTGCAGCTGTCCTGTGTTGCACTTGAATAGATGTAAGGGAAAACAACTATCATATCTTCTGCCTCACCTGAAGCAATAGCGTTTCCTATGATTTGTCTTGTGTACATTGTGCCGTTGCCCTTGATTATCATTCTGTCCTGATTTTCCCAATAGCCATGCATTACATAGAGAACAGGATATTTTTTATTTGTTGAATAACCGGCAGGAAGAAGTACGTTGTATTTTTTATTACGTTTGCAGGTTGATGAATAATAAGAACCCTGCTGAACTGTACCATACTGAACACCTGGTGTTTCGCCGTGATCCGAATCAGGTTCTTTTTCAAGAATCTTTGCCTGAACCATTTTTGTATAGTCTTCCATACTGTAAGATATACTTTGTGGTTGCTGAGTTGTTGTTGCAATAGTAGTAGTGGTAGTAGTAGTTGTTGTTGTAGTTTCAGCAGGAATATCAAATTCAGCAACGCCAAGTACTTTTTGCTGAATAGTAACAGCGTCCTGAGCGTTTACGCCGTTGCCACGCTGTTGAACATCGGCATTTGAAAGTCCCTTAG
>JALCDN010000060.1 GCA_022641595.1 Ruminococcus sp.
TGATTTGTTTGCGAACATATTCAATGTCGAATGTTCCTTCTTTCGGCTCGGATATTGCTATGCTACTCGTATTTTCTGAAGTCTGTGAATTTTGCTTGCTGCTATCACAAGCTGAAAATGTGATTGCTGTTAATACTGCAAGTGTTAAAATAAGCGGTTTTATTTTCATATGCTGTTCTCCTTTTTCGGTTTTATCAATTTGAAGGCTTTATAATATACATCCCTCCATCTTTTTAGACATAATCATTCTCCTTAATATTTTTCTTTACTTAAATCAGCATAAGTAATACTAATAGATTTTATAGTATCATCATCATTAATTTTTACACATATGCTTTGATCTTTGATTATTCCGCCTAAGGTATCAGAATTATTTACTATGCCATAGTAATATGAACCATACTTACTTATTTTAATTGGGTCGCCGTATTTGTCAACAACATCCTGTTTTGTTGACTTTATTGGGAGTAATCCATCTATTGAACAATCCTCCGTTTCAATTGTTAGATTATATACGATTCCATCACCCTCAGCTTTTTTGTAGTAATTTTCCAAACCAACAACAAACATTTCTTTGTCGTTATAATAAATATATGCTAATCCGTGACCTTCATCACAATATTTTGTATTCTCGTGTTCTTTCCATGTCCATCCCTCTGGCAAATCCTTTAATGCCATAGGGATTTCAAAAGCCTGCCCTTTTATGTTGATTTGTTTGCGAACATATTCAATGTCGAATGTTCCTTCTTTCGGCTCGGATATTGCTATGCTACTCGTATTTTCTGAAGTCTGTGAATTTTGCTTGCTGCTATCACAAGCTGAAAATGTGATTGCCGTTAATACTGCAAGTGTTAAAATAAATGGTTTTATTTTCATATGCTGTTCTCCCTTTTCGGTTTTATCAATTTGAAGGCTTTATAATATACATCCCTCCACCTCTTTAGACATAATTGTTCTCCTTAATATTTTTCTTTACTTAAATCAGCATAAGTAATGCTAATAGAAGTTATTTTGCTACTTTCATCAAAACAGATAATAATACGCTGCTCATTTATTCGACCTGCAAATTTATCGTCATTATTTGTTGTTCCATAGGAATAGTAACCACTTTTTGTTATTTCAGTTGGTTCGCCATACTTATCAGTTACATCTTGTTTTGTTGACTTTATTGGGAATAATCCATCTATTGAACAATCATTAGTTTCAATCGTCAGATTATATATACTTCCATTGTCCTTTTCTCCATCAAAATAATTCTCCAAACCAGCTATAAACATTTCTTTATCTTTATAATAAATGTATGCTAACCCTGAACCATCTGCTGAATAATGTGAATTCTCATGTTCTTTCCATGTCCACCCCTCTGGCAAATCCTTTAATGCCATAGGAATTTCAAAAGCCTGCCCTTTTATGTTGATTTGTTTGCGAACATATTCAATGTCGAATGTTCCTTCTTTCGGCTCGGATATTGCTATGCTACTCGTGTTTTCTGAAGTCTGTGAATTTTGCTTGCTGCTATCACAAGCTGAAAATGTGATTGCCGTTAATACTGCAAGTGTTAAAATAAATGGTTTTATTTTCATATGCTGTTCTCCTTTTTCGATTTTATCAATTTGAAGGCTTTATAATATACATCCCTCCACCTCTTTTAGATATAATCATTCTCCTTAATATTTTTCTTTAGTTAAATCTGCATAAGTTAAACTTATTTTCCTTATAGTATCATTTTCATCGAAACTAATGGCGATACGTCGCTCATTTATTCGACCTGCAAACTTATCATCATTATTTGCCGTTCCGTAGCAATATGATCCATGTCCTTTTATCTCAATAGGTTCTCCATATCTATTAATTACATCTTGTTTTGTTGACTTTAATGGGATTAAGCCATCTATTGAGCAGTCATCTGTTTCAATTGTCACATTGTATATAATTCCGTCATTTTCATAACCTTCAAAATAATTTTCCAAACCGGCTATAAACATTTCTTTATCATTATAATAAATGTATGCTAACCCTGAACCATCTGCTGAATAATGTGAATTCTCATGTTCTTTCCATGTCCACCCCTCTGGCAAATCCTTTAATGCCATAGGGATTTCAAAAGCCTGCCCTTTTATGTTGATTTGTTTGCGAACATATTCAATGTCGAATGTTCCTTCTTTCGGCTCGGATATTGCTATGCTACTCGTGTTTTCTGAAATCTGTGAACTTTGCTTGCTGCTATCACAAGCTGAAAATGTGATTGCCGTTAATACTGCAAGTGTTAAAATAAGTGGTTTTATTTTCATACGCTGTTCTCCTTTTTCGATTTTTCAATATGTACACGCTTTATATTATACATCTCCTCCCCATTGCAGTTTCATACTACTCATTTTTATTGAATTTGCAACACAAATCGGAAGAACGGGCATAAATTCGGCATGAACGGGAAATTGAATAACTATTCAACATTAAGTCCATATAAATCAAACCACGTTTTCATTAATGCTCACATATATATCAACAGGTTTTACATCGCAATCCCCCTCAATGATGAAGTAGTAATTTGTTAATGAGCTATAATCCTTTTTACAAAGATATTCCTGCAATTCTTTTTTTGCCTTTGATAGTGCTTCGCTAACCTCAACACACTGTCCCATCACCGCATTATGTAATACTATTTTGGGTTTGTAAACATAGTATTCATTACTTTTGAAAGGACGATTTACCGGAATCATTATTTCTACATCGATAATTGGTTCATCACATCCATACCTATTCTCTGATATCGTAAAAATAATATTTCCGGTTCGCTTCATTCCAATCAGTGGCAAACTTTTATCAATATGATTTATCAGTGCCGCTAACTTGTTATAAGTTGTCCTTGTTTTGTATGAAAGCAGTGTCTCAACATTTAAATTCTGTTTTTCTATTATTTCCATTTAACACTCCGCCTTATCCAAATATAATTTGCCAGATATACTGCCACATAATAAAATCCTCCTTGCATTAAAATTACAAGAAGGAGTGTATAAAAAAAGCAATCTATTTTCAATAGATATCGGAAGAACGGGCATAAATTCGGCATGAACGTACTTTTCATAGATGTGATTTAGTACATACAAACTTGTATTTTCTAAATTTATATGGTATAATATATCAGAAAGAGGTGGTACATAATGAAAATTGCTGTATGCGACGATGAGAAGATTTTTTTCAATGAGCTTAACGAACTTTTTACTCAATATTCCAAAGAAATGCAGGAGCAAATCTATGCTTTGTATTTTTCAACTGGTAGGGATTTATTATCTTCCCAATTAAAATTTGACATCATCTTTATGGACTATCAAATGAATGATTTGGACGGTATGGAAACATGTCGAATTCTACGAACCAGGAAAAATGATACCACCATTATTTTTCTCACAAGTTTTCCTCAAGTTGTATTTCAAAGCTTTGAAGTAAACACCTTTCGATTTCTTGTGAAACCCATAAAAAAGCAGGATGTATTTGATGCAATAAATGCATATATAAAGTCTGTTAATAATGACGATTTTTTACTGATAAACACAAATGATGGCTCATTTAGGCTAAAGCTTTCTGAAATTATTTATATTGAAGCACAGGGCAAATCCTGTATCATCAGAACAGTTGATAATTCTTTTCAAAGTTGCAAATATCTAAAAGAATTTGAAAAACTTCTCCCTACTGATAGCTTTATGAGGACACACAAATCCTGCATTGTTCATTTTTTACATATAAATAATCATGATAACACCACAATCTATTTTGATAACGGAGAACGAGGCACCATCGGCAAAAGATATCTAAGTACATTTAAGAAATCATTTCAAATATATATCATGAGATATAATACACGGAGCTGATAGAAATGATTGCTAATATTTTATTTGTTATTTCTGATTTAATTCTACTTTTTAATATAATTGGCATCATATCTGCTAACGGTACTGATTTATCTTTATTTTCAAAAAAGATAAAGGGGTTGCTAATTGCCTTCCATATTATATTTGCGATAGTATTTACACTATATTTTAATAGTGTTAACGACGCTTTACAGTTTGTTTTCCTCGGATTATATTTCATTAGATTTCTGTTTGTACAATTTTATATTACTCGAAAACTCTCTTTTAATATGTTTTACCTTCCAACGCTTATCATATCACTTGATTCTTTATTGCAGTGTTGTGTCTTTTGGGCGTTAAAACAATTTTTACCTCATATAGACAAGTTCTCTGTTGTGAAATCTGTTTCTTTTGTTTTTCAAATTATACTATTTGCTCTTATCTACTACATACGAACACATGATAACCATTTTACAAAAAGCTTAATTTTTGGATTGAAGCTTGTTTCAAAATCAGCAGCCATTTTGGTTCTGATTTCGGTTTTTATTACAGAAGGGATTATCTCGCTTATTACTTATAGCACATCTGAGTTTGCTTTACAACAAAATTTAATAGCATTTTTTCTAATTATTCTTGTTGTAATTGTCTTTGTAATTTTATTTTCTCTTTTGATAAATAGTATATCAAAAAAATATTTTGAGGGTACATCTAAGCTTATGGAAGAACAAGTAAAAACTCAATTATCTCATTATGAAACACTTAATGAGATAAAACACGAGTATCGTTCCTTTCGCCATGATTACAAGAATCATATGCACTGCATTCATTCACTAATAAGCGCAAATAAAATTGATGAAGCTATAAGATACATTGATAAGCTATCTGATACACACATTATTAATACCAAATTATTTGAAACTGGAAATCATATTTTAGATTCTATTCTCAATGACAAGGCAACTAAAGCCGCAAAGCATGACATCACAATTGATGCTAAAGGTGTTTTTACCGATAACTTTGAACCTGTTGATTTATGCATAATTTTCTCTAATCTCCTTGATAATGCCATTGAAGCTTGTGCCTTAATTAATGGTGATAAAATCATAAAAATTGATTTGAAAATGCAACAGGGATATCAACTTATTTCTATCTCAAACCCTATTAACAATATTGAAAACCAAAATCTATCCACTACTAAAAACGATAAAGAACGCCATGGATTTGGTATCAGCAATGTAAAAAATGCTGTTTCCCGCCATGGTGGCGAGTTGGTTATTAATCGAGCAGACGGAAACTTTACAGTTGATATTACGTTAAAAATATAAAACCTATGTTTGAACTTAAAAACAAAAAAGCAACGGCAGTACAGTATAAATGAACTGTATTGCCGTTGTTTAATTCATGCTATTTTCTCATCTTCTTCACGAATGTCACCCACCTCCATTTCATAGGAAAAATCAATTCTCTCATGCTCCAGCTTGTCCTTCAGCATAAATGCAGTTGCAAAAAACTCTGATTTTATTGGAATTGGCATAATCATCTGACCAAGTACCGTGATTGCGTGTTTTTTGTTGGCGCAACCAAGTGATTGCAAGAGCGTTCTTTCTTCCATTGTAAGTACACTGTTCATTTTAAACATATTCAATTCCTCCGTTATAGTTTTGGTGTCTTTAGTTGCTTTGGCTTATCCTGTTCAACAGGAGCAAATTTCTTATGATACATTTCTTCATATGAATCTGCCATTTTATCAATTCGCTCATCACTTACAAGATTACCCTCTTCACGAATTATAGACGGCTCAACATTCAGCTTTAAGGCTTCATTGTTGACTGCAAGCAGATTATCCTTTAGCGGATTAACTGAATTGCTTGTTATCGCCTGCAACCGTGCTGGCAAGCTTTCAAGAAATACTCGCTGTTTTTCTTCTAACGGAACAAACTCCTTCAATGGCTTAAATCCAACGCTGTCAACATAATAAGCCTTGTCATCCATTACAACAACGTCGGAAACGCTGAGCGAATGTCCCTTGAAATTATCTGGATGGTCAAGATTGAATTTCATATAAACAGCTTCAAGCTTTGAATCAGGCTCACCATTGTTTGTCGGAAGAATGGAGTTACTGCCCTCATAAACCTTGTCATAATTATTAAAATCCACCTTGTCACCGTGTTCCGTCAGTCGTTTATATGGTTCAAAGCGTAAGTTATGAGTTTCATCACCCGATTTAAGCTGATAAATCTCAAAGTCAGGCTTTTTCTGTTCTTCAAACTGCTTGTAAAAATCGGGCTGTAAGGTTTCAGCAAGTGTGGCATTACATTTGTCATAATCCCCACGGCAAACCACACCGTCAATTCTATAAGTATCATCAGTGTTCTTGCTATATTTCTGCAAGAAATGAGTATCGTTCAGTTCCTTGTTGGTGTTCAGACAAATGCGGTAAGTAACCTCGTGCAGTTCCTTTGATTGTCCTTTGAACAGCGCCGCAGATTTTTCATCAAGGGTCTGCGGGTGAACAAATTCACAGCGTACGGTATCCTTCTTACGCTCAAAAATTTCAAGCATAGCCTTTTTTGCTTCGGATATAGTTGAAATATGCGGCCTTGCAACAGTTACCAAACCATCGGCACTGATAGAGCAAACCGCAAATTTATGGTCGTTCATCCGGCGGACTGCATAAAACTCTGTTGGCTTATCGATAATCCCAGCCTCCTGTTTGCGCTCTTGAAGTTTTGCTTTTGCCACTTCAAGAGCGCCTTTGTTTTCGGGAGCATAGGTTTTTTCTGTCAGCATGTCATATTCCTGTTTAGTCATATCCATCTGCCCCGTAGCACCTGTGCTGTCAATATAATTGGCATTGATTTTTTCAACCTTTGCATAAAAATCCTTTGCAGATAGATTTGACATTTTTTGTTCCACATCATAAGCGGCATTGTCAAGCCAGCCAATATCAGAAACAAAATATTCATTCACAGATGAATTGAAATATTTTGTTTCTGGAATGCCACGGTAATCATCTTTCAGTTCTACACGCTCGGTTGAAAGCAGAAATCTATCATCATAAATTGATGGCAGCTTCGGCTCTTGTACCTTTTCAAGTTCTTTAATTTGCGCTCGTGCTTCGTTAATAAATCCGTCCAGCACCGCAGGATGGGTATCAAATACAGATCCGTAACGATTTGTAGATATATCAAAACCTTTCGCCCATTCCTTATTTTGATAAGAAATTCTGCCGTCATAATTGTGGCGGTTGATATAGTCGGCTAAAACGTTACTTACACGCTCTGCTCCGCACTCTGAGATGACAGAAGCCACAGCTTTTTTCAAGTCATATCTGTATAATTCGTAGTTGCTATCCAAAACCGCCTTATCAATTGATTTCGTCACTTCAGCAGGCTTTTGCTGAACTGCAACTTTTGGCGATTCTGTCTGAGTCGTTGGCTTGTCGGCAACAGGTGCATTTTTGTTTTCGGCATAGCTTTTCTTTACAAGCTCAACCACAGCTTCATATTTGGGAATATCCCGCTTATTCACGGTAAGAGTTGTTACAGTACCTTTTCTCACACCGCTGAACGGAATACTCTGTTCTTCAAGCATTTTTGCAATGTTGTTAGCGTGACGATTTTTCAAGTTAGGATAATACTTGAGGTCGATTTTCTCACCAAGCTCAGAATATGGAGTATTACCGAGAATATTGGAATTTTTCTTTATATGCTCTGCACTCGTTTCTTCTTTAGGCTGCACATTTCCCTTTTGCGATTTCTCAAAATCAAGCTGTGCGGAATACTGAAATTCGGATAAATACAGCTTTGCAGTATCAGGAGCATTTTCAATCTGTTCTTTGTTTACTGCAATGTTTCCGTCAATAAAAACATCCAAATCCTTGTCAAACATTTCAAGGGCAACAGTTTTTGAAACAGGTATCAGCTCGTTGTTCCGGTCAAGCTGTTCCGTCTTTGCAGGCTCTTTTTCAATACCGAAAAAGCCGTTGAAATTTTCAATGTCCGAACTTGTTTCAGCCATACCCTCAGTATTGTCGGGATAAAGTAAATATACTGCCTCACCCTTGTCAAAAGCTTTTAACGCTTCTTCTTTGGTGTCAATCGGTGTCATTGCCGTGAAGTCATATCCATAGCTGTCACGCTGTTTCTGTATGGTTTCCATATCAGACACAAGCTGCACGGTTTTTGTAATATCCTCATTATCACCTGCAAAGTCAAGGATTTTATCAGTATCCTCCTGTGAGAAATTCACTCCCCTGTCATTGCAATCCTCAATAATAAATTCCGCTTTTTGAATGTTGTTAAGTTCTGTATCGGTGAGCTTTTCATCCATTGAAAGATTACGCTTTTGCAGCTTTAGCAATTCGCTTTCAATTTCAGCGGAAATTTTCTTTGCCGCAGCCTGTATTTCCTGCAATGCACTTTTAAGCTGTTCAAGCTGCTTGCCGTCACTCCAAGACGCTATGTACGGGAATGAATATTCCGAGGTATCCATTCCGAATTTTTCGGCAACAATAAAGGCAACAGATTCAGCCTGCACCTCTTTTTCATTGCGAGGTGATTTTGCTGTAACAACATCCTTTTTCGGGTCGTGCAAAAGATTATGTGCGGCTTCGTGAAAAGCTGTTTTCAAGGCCTGTGCGTCGCTCATACCCGATTTTATCACTATCTGATTTTTTGATGAGCTGTAATATCCCTTTGCACCACCCTTGATGTCCTGAAACTCAATATCAATTCCCGTTACCTTTTTGAGTGCCGCAAATATGGCTTCTTTCTTCGCTGTATCAATGTCCCCTGTCAATTCTGTAACAGGGTCAGGCAGTTCCTTTCCCGATGTCTGCGAAACATCGAAAACATATACTTTCTTATATGCTATGCCGGTCATAGGCTTTTCAACTGTTTCTGTTTTCTCTGTACCGTCAGGGTTATATAGCTTGTTTCCAAACTCATCAACCGCAGGCTTGTCCACCTCAAGCACCTGATTTGTCTTGTACTGAACAGGGGCGAGAATGGATATTCCCGCTTGTCCCTTTTCAACCTGTCTGCCAAGCTGTTTCCACTTGCCGTATGCCGCAACGAGCGTTGCTTCGGGCTTCTGTATATTGATAAGCATTGTATTACGAGCAGAATAATCGGTGAATTTTGAAGCAAATTTCAGATATTCCTTGTATTTATCCGATTGAAAAACAGCTTTTACGCCATCGTCGATTTTCTTGACCATTGCTTCTATGTCAGACTTTTGCTTTTCAGCATATTCTGCCTGCTGTTCAGGTGTGAATTTTTTTGTATATGCCATGTCTATTCTCCTATCTTGCCTTATGCTTAGGTTTTACAGTCTGTTCCTGCTTTTGTTCGGGAACGGGTGATTTTTCCGCCTTTGGAACAGCTTTCTCCCGCTGCTGCCGATCAATTGAATACTGTATCCTGTCCGCCGTTTCTTCAAGAGCAATGCCGATATCGTCAAGGCTGTGAAGCTCGCCATTATTGCACCACTGCTCGTAAACCTCATCAAGTGTGTTATTGCTTGTCATCAGCGCAGCATACTGTTTTTCTGTCAAATCGGGAGTGTATTCCTGACAGTACAGCGTAATATCGTCCTTTTTTACAATCTCATACGCTGACCCAATAATTACGTCCGCAGGTTCTTTTTTCATATTCAAAATGAAGCTGTCGTATTCCAATTTTACTTTTTCATATAACTCAATGCTCTTGTTTTCACGAACATAATCCGTATGTAAATCCGCCAGCTTACTGCCTGTCAGCTCATTTATATCCTGCCCCATTATGTATTTCACGCTATCCTTAAACTGCTCCCAATTGGGAAGCTTCCGCATATCGTTCACCATAACCGCAAGATACTTTTCTGATACAAAAACCGCATTCCCCTTTTCCATTGCTTCCGATACATCGGTAATGTCATAACAATTATTAAAGCCGTGACAGCCACGAAGCGAAACGCCCATATCTTCAAGCTCGATTGCTGTTTCCTTTGTTACGGAAAGGCTTGCATAATCGGTTGGATAAAACGCTCCCGATTTTACCAAGCCTATTGCTTCGGTATAACTGCAATTTTCATAATTTACAGCCGCAAAGGTTTTTGCAGCCGTTTCGTGAAATACGCCGTTGTCAATGCTTTCAAGGAAATCATCAACATACGGCTCATTTGATTTTGTATGCTCTGAGTATTTTATTGCAGAAAACAAATCATCTGCAGTAATTGTATTTTTTGTGTAAGCCTCCGTCAGCTTATTCATTGTCTGTGCTGAAAAGCTGCTGTCAACAAGACTTGCTGCATATTCTTTCTTAAAATCTGCCATTACCGACAGAGATTTATCCGAATATCCCTGTGTAATAAGCTTTTTCATCTGCTCCTGTTTTAACATTTGTGAAAGCTGTTCAAGGCTTTCCTCTCTGTTTCTGATATACATAATCTGCCCCCCCTTATCGTGACTTGTGTTTTGTCTTGTACGGATTTTCAAGCTTATCCAGTTGTGGCGATGGAATTACTTCTCTCTGCGGAGTTGCATTCATCCGATCTGCATTTGCCATTGTCATTGCCGGTGTTGGCATTGTTATCATAACCTTTGGAGCAATGTCAATTGGTTCATCCTGTGCCGGAGTATCCGAAACAGGAATCTGTTCATCATTGCTGCTCTTACTCAGTTCTGCGTTTACAACCGCAATACGTTTTATCTTTTCATCCAACTCTGCTGAACGCTCAAACGGTTTTGAAACATTGCTTTTAGCTTCTTCGAGGTCATTTTTAGCTTTTTCAAGTGAAGCGGAAAACTGCTGTATCTTCTGATTTATTTGCGAACCTGCAAGATTTTCGATACGTCGGATATTACCAATGTTGTTCCCGAGAGAAACCTCAGATGTGTATTTGAGATTACCCTGTAATACTGCTACGCAGGGTGTTCCGGCTTCAAAGAAGCTGCTGTTTGCGGGATTTTTCTCAATGGAAACGTCAAAGCCGAAATACTTGCCAAGCTTAACGCTTTCCCCTGTGGTTGAGCATTTTATGATTGCCTTTTCAATATGCTCACCTGCTTCTGCACGTTCGTCGAAAAACTTACCGCCGATTTCAATGGAAAACTCGGCGTTGTCGGGGTGCTGCTCCTGAAATGCCTTTATATCCGCACTTGCCTTTTGTAAAAGGTCAGCGTAATTATCAATCATAACGGGCAGCTTGCGTTCTGCAAGCTCCTGCATTTTAAACACTGATTTCTTATGCTCCGCTTCAAGTGTTTTCAGCATTGCAATATCATTGTCAAGACTAATTTTTTCCTTAATCAGAGGATTTCCCGTTGCAATTGCCTGCATTTCCGAATAAGTCAGAACCATCTCATCAACATCCTCCGAAACACGCACTGGGTCTTTTGAAGTCATAATCTGATTGATAAATTTCGCCTTATTTGTGATGATTCCCATCATATATCCGTCGAAGGTTTCTTCCGTCAGATAGTGATAGATACCGATTTCGTCGAAATTATTACCCTGTCGAACACCACGTCCGTCCTGCTGTGTAAGGTCTGACGGCTTCCACGGAATATCCAAATGATGAATAGCACAGATTTTATCCTGTACATTTGCACCTGTGCCAAGTTTTGATGTACTTGCAATAATAAATCTCTTTTCACCGTTTCGGAGCTGTTCAAACATTTCCGCTCTTGCCCTGTCTGTTTTTGCGTCCCCTGCAAAGCAGATTTCCTCTCTCGGAATACCACGCTTTACAAGGTCTGATTTTATTGCTTCATATACCGAGAAGTGTTCCGCATCTTCATTTATGGCAATGTCGCAAAACACAATCTGCGCACCCTTTTGCTCTGCTGTATCATGATAATTCTGTTCCAGATTGTCAAGCAGCTTCATTACCTTGCTGTCAGGCGACGGTTCAACATTTTGGAAAATACAACGGCTATCAAGTCCTAAAAGTCTTGCTTCATGGGTAATCCGAAGCATATTATCAACGCTCGGATCAACATTTCCGTTATGTATTGCTTCGGAACGTGCCGCCAGTTCTTTCATATATGCTTTTTGCCTGTCATCTGGTTTTGCAGAAATAATAATCGGCTTTCCGGTTTTCAAATCGGGAACATCCAGTTTTAGCATATCCGCAGTCTGAATATCTGCAAACTCCTTATACATCTGCATCAATTCAGGAATATTTACGAACTTGCTGAAACGATTTTTCATACGATAACCGTCACCGGCAGGCTTCATTTCAAGCTGCGAAACCACTTCTCCAAATGTACTTGCCCAATCATCAAAGTTCTCTACACCTGCTTTTTTCAGCAAGTCAGGACGAAGATAACGCTGCATAACATACAACTCAACCATGGAATTTGAAACTGGCGTGCCAGTTGCGTATAAAATATTATTACATCCATATTTATTATTGAGATACTGCGTTTTCATTAGCATATCTTCCGATTTCTGCGCCGCAGTTGTCTGAACGCCTGCCACATTGGACATTTTTGTTGCAACAAAACAATTCTTATAATTGTGGGCCTCGTCACAAACAAGATAATCAAACCCCAGCTTTTCAAAGCAAAGTGAATTATCTTTTTTACTGCTTGTCAGCTTTTCAAGGCGCTCCTCCAGCTTCATTTTCTGTCGCTCCAAAGATTTAACTGAAACTCTGTCGGTACTGTCCACTTCCTCCAAAGCGTTCATAATTTCATTAAGTTCACGCTCCATAAACTGCTTTCGGTATTCGTCCGACATAGGGATTCTTTCAAACTGCGTAAAGGACATAATTACTGCGTCATATTCACCCGTTACACAACGAGCAATAAACTTTTGTCTGTTGCTTTTTTCAAAATCTTCTGGGCGGGCAACCAACAGCTTTGCATTTGGATATAGGCGTATCCACTCACTTGCCATTTGGAGCGTGAGGTGCTTTGGAACTACAATACAACCCTTTGAAATAAGTCCTAGTCTTTTCTTTTCCATTGCAGTTGCTACCATTTCAAACGATGACGATAGGTAACTCTTTGAAATAATCTCCGAGTTTTCCCCCGCCCCACACCGTACGTGACAGTTTCCCGTCATACGGCGTTCCATCAACAGTAATTTTGGTTCAAATTTACACATCAGACTGTCAGCAATTCACCATTTATTGAGATTTCAGGCATATATGCCATTATTCTCAATTTGTTTATCTTTGCTAATTGCTTTTCATCGGGATTTACCAATGCAAGGTACTTTTTCAGCGTTCTGTTATTTACAGAATGAATTAAAATATGGACTTTATCAGAAACGATTATGAGATTTTTGTATTCATCACCTCCGCCGTATTCAATGGGTGTTTTATGGTGACAATCAATCTCATTTGCCGCAAGCTTTACTTTGGTAACGGCACATCTGCCTTTTTGTGCAACGTACATAGCAATTCTGTTATCATTGTATTCAACACTCTGTTTACCGCACGGATTATTCATAAGATAGTGCAGTATTTCAAAATCCACACAATCAAGACTTTTGTGAATTTCTTCACGCCCTTGCGGTGTATATTTGTTGATAATACGTTTCTTGTCCATTGGGACACGATGCTGTACATATGCAATCGGCACAATAGCATTACCGCCGATAAAGCGTATTTCACGGCTTGTTCCATATTGCTTTTTTATATAATTATTTGTAATTGTACCCTTATTGGTTATCCTGTGATTAAGCCTGTTGTATAGGCTCTTTTTGACGTCAAAAGCGATTTTCTGAAAATCTAAATTTACATGAGTTGCTATGCTGTAATAATTGTGAACACCAATCAGATAGGAATTATACATCTGTATCAGTTTGAACTCCATTCCTTTATTATAGGTTTGGCGTATCTTACCGATAATTTCTTTAGAATACGACTTGATTTTATCAAGCTTCTTATCCTGTATATGTGCTTCTGCAACGTATTTAGGCTTGCCGTATTTGCTCTTGCCCTTTTCCCTTACTTTCAGCTTAAAGCCAAGAAAATCGGAATAGTGGCGTTTAAGATTTACGATTTTAGACTTTTCGGGACTTATTTCAAGCCCTAATCGGTCTTTTAGACATAGCTTTTGTGTTTGTCAAGTAAAAAGTGCATAAAAGGGGCTCGAAAAAGTACATAGCCCGTTTCAGCAGTAATTGTTGCATAACGAATGGTATGTGAAGCTCTTTCTATGCATTTTTGGAGTCCCTTTTGAA
>JALCDN010000061.1 GCA_022641595.1 Ruminococcus sp.
TTCCGATACATCTTCGGTTACTATAACACACAAAGGATCAACAGCTTCAATGAAGGTGGTCTCCCACCTGTGGCATTAAGAACTTCAAAGCAGCTCTCTCATCACGCTGCCTGATACCTGCCTATTCATATTTTTGTGTGTTTCCTGACTGCACATTTCTTGACAATTCCAGAAATGCGGATAGCAGAACACACGATTATGGAGAGAATGCAAGAAAAGTTGTTGATAATTCAAGACAACAAATTGCGAATTTACTTGAAGCAAAAAAAGATTAGATATTTTTTACAAGTGGAGCAACCGAAAGTGACAACATTGCTATTCTTGGATTGGAAAAATACGCTAACAAAACTGGCAAAAAACATATAGTAACAACTGCTATTGAACATAAAGCAGTACTTTTGCCTATAAACCATCTTGAATCAAAAGGCTTTGAAGTATCCTACATTCAGCCTGATGTGAATGGAAGAATAGATGCACAAAAACTGTTAAGTGAAGTAAGAAATGATACTTTGCTTGTCAGTGCTATGCATTCAAATAATGAAACAGGAGTTATTCAACCCGTCGATGAAATCGGTGAAGAATTGTCAAAAAAAGATATATTATTTCATATTTATGCGGCTCAATCATGCGGAAAACTCGTTGAAGAGTTGCAAAATATTAAATATAATATGCTTTCCGCAAGTGCGCATAAGATGTACGGACCTCAAGGTGTTGGTTTACTTGTATTAAGAAAAAAGTGCTATAAATCACCACCAGTTAGTTCAATTATGTTTGGAGGAAGCCAAGAGCATGGTTTGAGACCAGGCACAATACCAACAGCACTTATTGCTGGTTTTGGAAAAGCAGCTGAATTGGCATTGAAGGAATACAAATTTAAAACTCAGAGTTATTTAAAAACAAAAAATGAAATTCTCCAGTTATTAGAATCTTCAGGTGTAGCATACAAAATAAATGGAGACATTTCCCATTCAATGCCAAATACACTTAATGTTTCATTCAAAGGCGTAAATTCAGAAGCTTTAATGCTTGCAACAAAACAGTATTGTAGTGTATCAAATGGTTCTGCTTGTAATTAAGTAGTTACAATCCAAGTCATGTGTTAACGGCAATGGGATTGAACATTGAGGATATTGAGAGCTCAATTAGATTAAGCTGGGGAAATAATGATAATATCATTACAAATCTTGAATTATTGATTCAAACAGCAAAAAAACTATGATTATTAAAAGTAGTACTCGATACGAATGTAAATATAAAAATAAACACATTCCAATAATAAGCTACAAAACAAAAATAACAGCCTCAAACAAAAATACCTGTTATTTCATTCCATGCATTTCTGAACGTATTGCCAAACCAACTACCTGTAGCACAAAAAACCGATATCATATCGTTCCAGCGGTCTGTAAAGTAGCCTTTTACTTCATCGAATATTGCTGTAATGTTGTTCCATGCTGCTAAGAACACATTGCCGAACCACTCCCCCACAAAACAGAAAACTGATATCATATCGTTCCAGCGGTCTGTAAAGTAGCCTTTTACTTCATCGAATATTGCTGTAATATTGTTCCAAGCTTCTGAAAATACACCCTTGAACCAGTCTCCTACAACATTGAAAACTGAAATAATATCATTCAATCTATCAGAAAAATAGTTCTTAGTTGCATCAAATATGGTCGTAATATTATTCCATGCCTCTCTGAATCTGTCTTTGAACCAGTCTCCTACAATAGAAAATATTCCTGTAACAGTATCCCAGGCATTTTTTAAAAATCCGGCAACATCTGTAATCAAATTGTCAATATAGCTCCTGAATCCATCACAATTGTCGTATAAAAGCTTAAACGCTCCTGCAAATGGGTTTATGATTAATAATAGGATTCCCTGCCAATTATCTGTGAAGAAATTGATTATATTCTCGAAAAAACCTTTTACGGCGTCAATTGCACTTGAAACTATAGATTTAACGTTTTCAAATAAATTCAACCAGAAATTTCTGAATCCGTCACAATTGTCGTATAGTAATTTGAATGCTCCTGCAAATGGATTCAAAATCATAAGCAGAATTGACTGCCAATTGTCTTTAAAGAAGCTGATAATGCTTAAGAAAAATCCCTTGACTGATTCAACGGCTTTTGATATTATACCTTTGATAGCATTAAAAGCAGGAGCGCAGAACTTTTTTATATCGTCCCAGTGCTTTACAAGTAATACGCCTATAGCAATTACGGCGGCAATAGCTAAAATAATAAGTCCTATCGGACTCGTCAGAAATGTAAATGCCGCACCTAAAGCTGTTGTGGCAACAGTTGCTATAGTACATACAGTAGTCCATGCAAATGTTGCAAAATTAACGGTTTCCCATGCAGCAAAAAATGCACTGATAACTACCGTTATTGCTTCAAACGCTGTTTGATTTTGAGCTACCCAAGTACTTATAGAACCGAGTGCATCTGAAATTGCACCAAGTATGCTTATTATTGCACCGCCTGTCCATGATGCAATTGGCTGGAGGAAACTATCCCACAGCCATTTTCCCAATGGCTTCAGTGCCGTAATAGCTGAATTAAGAAGTGATATAGCTGCACCAAGCAATTCAAGAAATTCTGGTATTACATTTTCTATAGTCCAGCCGGCAAGCGGCAGCAGAACATTTTTGTAAAACCATTCCAGACCTGCACCGATATTTTGCGTAAGAGGCTCAAGAGATTTCAAAAGTCCATCAATGCTTTTAAGCAGCGGTGAAAAGTCAAGATTCTTTGCCCAATTTGAAGTAGCCTCTGTTAATTTCCTTACAGTGCCAAGAACTATATTTATCAATTCAAAAATGCCTTGCAATATAGATTTCCCTGCATCATTTTCTTTCCACGCATCAGAAAATTCTTTGCGGAGGTTTGCAACAGAATTGTTTATATTTATTATAATATTGAATATATTTGTACATAATTCAGAGCCTGCACCATCATTCCAGACATCACGGAAATCGCCACGAAATATATGTATAAGGTCAAGCAGAGCGTTCCAACGGTCAAAGTATGATTGAATAAGCAAAGTTCCTGTTCCACCGTAGTGCCACGCTGTCTGTAATGCACCTGTTATATCTCCGATTATTCCAAGAATATCCTGAAAATATATAAGAATATTTTCAACTGTTTTTTCTCCGGTTCCATTACCCCAGACGCCTGCGAAGCTCTTTGCAATATCAGAAATAATCATTTTAATTATTGCAAACGTGTATCTTGCATTTTCAATTACCTTTCCGCCTTGCTCTTTCCATGCAAAAATTATAGGCTTTTTAAACGATTCAAGCATTTTTTGCAAAGCAGAAATTTTATTGTCAGCTTTCTGCGTATCTGCATCAATGGTTACCGCTAAAGGATGACTTAATGTGTTTGCTGTAGACGTAGAGGGATATGTCTGCTCATTGTCATTTGACGTATTGCTGCTTATTGTATTGAGCTCGTCAAATTTTGCAAGGCTTTTGCTTTGTGCATCGGTCGTGGATTCAACTGCATCTGTAAGCTCCTGTTGATTATCAACGCTATCCGATATGCTTGATGCTGTCTCTGCAGCAGCTCCCCCTGATTTATTTTCCCAGCCAAACATTTTTGACAACGAACCTGACGCCGTATTCACATATGATATCATTGACGATAACATATTATTTATTCCCTTTACTACAGGTTCAAGAACGTTCATAAGTATGCCGCCAACAGCAGATTTCAGCCTTAAAAAGCTTGTTGAAAGCTGTGAAATCTGTCCGCTGAAGCTGCTTGCAACTTTAGCAGCGTCACCAGTCTGAAAGCGTGTTTCGGTAAGTATGCCATTAACCTCAGCCTGTATTTTCTGCTGCTTGGTAAGGCCTGCGTATGATGTTCCCAGACTTTCAGCATAATCCTTCCACATTACAGATACATTCTTTGTAACACCTGCATTATCAACTAATATACTGTTTTCATTTTTTAAGCCTTCTGTTGCAGATGATACAGCTTCTCCCATTGTAAGACCTGCTTGCCGCCCATATGCTGCACTGTTTTTAAGGGCCGTCATAACATTTTCTATCTGGTCAGTACTATAGCCTCTCGACGCAAGATTTTTATATGCCGTAGTCGCTTCGGCAAGAGGGATAAGTCCATCGGCGGTATATTCTTGTATAAATTTATTTGCTTGTGAAAAGCTTTTGCCTTGACCCTGTACAATTGATTGCAGTCCCATCATAGCATTCTTAGCTTGGGTTGCAGCAGAAACACAACTTTTGCCAAAGCTTGCTATCTGCTTTATTCCAAATGCTACTCCTACTGCTGCACCAATTTTTACAATGGACGATTTCAACATCTCAATTGATTTTGAAACCGTATTTGTACCTTTGTTAAAACCGGTTGTATCGATTTTCGTGTTGAAATTCAAATATCCGTCAGCCATAATTTATCACTTCCTTTCACCCGTCAAGGAGCTTGTTTATTCTATCGATTTCCGCCTTTTCTTCTGCAGTATAGTGTGTTTTAAGGTCTATAATTTCACGATGCTGAGAATAGAATTCAGATTCATATTTTTCAAGCTTTTTGCCTTTTGATTTTTTGATGCGTATATTTATAATCTGAGAAAGAAGCCCCTCGCTGATTTCGCTGAAATATCCGAGAAATGTCCACCAATGAATATAATCAGCGGCTCTTACTTCAAATCCTGCTGATTTATTTACAGCCGAAAATATCATACTCTCATCTTGTTCCCAGTCAATTATTCTTGCTGATTGAGAACAAGATTTAGCAGTATTTCCGCCATCAAGAAACCATATAGCTGCCTTATATGCCTCGTCTTTATCTTTGGGAATGTCACAGAATAGGCATTCAAGGCATACAGCAGCTTTCTCATAATCGTCAAGTTCAGGGTCATCATAAGCTTGGAGTATAAGTAATGCCGTACGGAAATCACTTCGTATTTCGTATTGTCTTCCATTGACCTCAAGATATTTCGGAAGATCCCCTATCATTTAATATTCCTCGTGTATTTGCCAATTTTATTTTTAGCTTTTTCGTATTCATTCTTTATGTATGGTTCAAGGAATGCAGCATAAGCGTCAATGAAATTCTGTGCGATTGTCTGCCCGCCTGCAATGCTCATACAATTTGTGTCTCCGAACACGATTTCAGATACGGGTGAACCACATATCTTATCAACCATTGCTCTCCCTTCACGTTCAATTTCAGCTTCCGTCTGCGAAATTTTTTCAAGTTTGCCTATAGCTTCAACACTTGCGTCAGTCCCCATTTCCGTGAGACTTTCGATTTCCTGTGCAGACATTGTATCGCTTTCTACATTTCTATATTTTTCTTCAAGAGATGAAAGGTCTTTATATGCCGATATAAATCGGTTTACCATATTTTTATCGGTTGGGTTTATTGTAATAACACGGGATTCATCACCGTTTATCATTATGGTAATCTGGCCATCATTAAAATTAAGATTCTGCATATATACATACCTCCAAAAAATTAGGGCAGTTTTTTAACCAACTGCCCCATAAATTATTTTATTTATGCACCGACGCTTGTGCTATCAGCCGTAAAGGTCTTTGTTGCTGTATCAAATGTGCCCTTAACTCTGTCGCCCTGATAATGAATATTGAACGGTATCTGATACCCGGTATTATCTCCACCGTAGCTTGATACTTCAACAACTGCAGTCTCTTTGTATGCTGTGAATTTCCCGGAAGCTGTTGCTGATTCCTCCCAGAGGTGTACTTCGATTACGTCTGTTTTAACGTCATCAAGCACCTTCCTGTTATCTATAATATCCTGCAGAAACTCGTGAAGTCCGTCATTTTCGCTTGCATAGTATGGTTCAACACTGCCCTGAGGTTCGTAAGAACTTAGAGAGGTTGAAACCTCACCAAGAATATTTTTCTTTGTGTCGACGCTTGGGTTCAGCTCAACTTTATATTCTTCAAGGTCCTTTCCTATACGGAAATATGATGCTGCTGTAGCGCCTCCTTTTGCTGTGTTTATGTAATGTGCCAGAAATTTTCTTTGAATCATAAATTCAGTCCTCACTTTCAATTTTATACAATGCCTGTATCTGCAATTGATACCGCACTGAGCTGTTCATATTTTCATCAGGTATGTCATATATCATACCGTTTTCACAGGCGATTTTTAGTGCATCTGTGCTTTGATTTTCAAGCCACATCTGAAGTTCAAGCAAAACTCCGCTATTTGCCATTCGGTCATAGTCATTTATGCTCTGCCAAACGGCATAAAGCACAAAATTATGTTGTCGCAGCTGATTTCCCAACACGTCTTCTTTTACCAGCGTATCACCAACAGATGATAATCCATAATTTGTCGGTTCACTTTCGGTAAAATCAATGTGTATGTCATTGCACACTTCTGATATTTTTGGAAATTCCTGCAATATTGATTTCACAATTTCTATTATGTTCATTTTACCTCACAAGCTCTTTTGCACCTCTGATAATAGCTGATTTCTTATCGGCTTTCATACGTTCAAACCACATCTTGCCTGCAAGAGGCTCTCTGGATTTGCTGTAATTAAGATCCACAGGTGTTAACACCTTGCTCTCGCCGCTTCTTGCCCATGCCGACCCTGTAACGCTTGAAACCATAAGCTTGCCATAATACTGATATCTTGCATACGGTGAAGTGTACACAAGCTTGCCATTCCCGATTACAGTGCCGGTTGTTGCCGATTTCCTCAAACCGGTATTAAGTGTAGGTGTGTACGGTACCATAAGTCTCAGGCATTCACTGTCAACAAATTTCTGAGCTTTTATAAACTTTTCGCTTTTTTCTCTTCCGAAATTTTTGTTCCATTTAAGGATGCTTGTATCATTTGGTTGGATTATCATTTTGCACTCACCTCTATGTGTGGATTTCCGCCGAACATATAATTATCAATGCTCATCACGGTAACAAAACTATGTGCATCGCGAAAAGCTTTCATACTTGCTGAAATGCTTTGCGGTGACGTATTGTCAAATTCAAACATACATTTGCCTTTGACAATCATATCTTTTGAAACGGATTGAGGGGCAACCTCATCAGAATAAATATAAACTGTTGTGCTGTCAGCTGTCTGTAAACCACTTTTCATGACGTTCCCTGCCTTATTCTCACGCCAATAGACATTCTTTACCTCGTGTCGGATAAAGCCGCCTGTCGCTTTGTCGTAAGCATAGAGGGTACAATCTGCATTTACAAGCATATCATCTCACACCTCTGAACAGCAAATCCGTACCGCTAAGCCACTTATATACAATATCGTGCGTATTCTTATCGCTTGCAGCCTTGTGAGCCTCTGAACTTTCATAAGACTTGCTCCAACCTCCAACGCTTTCAGAGCTTACTCCGTTATTAGCTAATGCCATTTCCTCACGATAGCAACACTCAGCAAGCTCACAGCAGCAGTTCTTAACCTCGTCCGGAATATTATCCTCATCAACGTTATAGCTTGTATAAAGCTTAATTCTTTGCGTGGCAGAACGTGCGTAAAAGTCAAAGGCGGTAGTTATCACTGCCGCCTTGCCTGCAAGATATGTATTTGTATAAAAGCTTTCGTCTGCATAATTCATTACTTCTGAACCTCCTTTGAAGCCTCATATGCTTTGATTTTTGTTTCAAGAGCGTCAAGCATAGAAAGAATCCGTATCATATTGGCTTCAATCTGAGCCTTGGTGTTACAGTCAAGAAGTCTCGCATCTTCCATGTAAAAGCACCGCCTTAAGTTGTTGACTTGTGAAGATAGATGCCGGCAACTTTGTTATCATACACATCAGCAATGCTCACATTTCTGTATCCAAACTTCCATGCATCACCATTCTGATTCTGCTCAGGTGTAATTACCTTTGGTGCAACGTGCTTGTCGAACTGAATTACGGCATCTTTTTGTATAATCATAAAATTGATATTTTTGCCGTCAGCTGCCTTTATATATCCACCAGAAGTCTGCCCTTCGCTTGTACCGTCATTCTGTGTAATTGAAGTATAAAATCTTGTCTGAGGGATCTGCACAACTGTAAGTCCTTCAAGCACCTGCTTTGACTTTGTTGTGTCAAGGTCCTGTATAAGCCCATAGAGCGTAGGAGTAATAAACAGGTATCTGCCCTCAAGTGGTACTTCGTCTTCATTGAGCTTGTTCACTGCGGCTCTTATTGCTGAGACAACCGCATCACCTGTTGAAAGGGCAGCTCCTGCAACTGTTGATATGTCTGAAGCACCTGCATATTTTGCAAATCGGAATGCGTCAAGCTCCGGCACAACTTTTGTTCTGATAAATTCAGCCGACAGTCTTCCATAAGCAAGCCCTGCTGTTTCAACATTGTCAAGATTATCAATGCTGAACATTCTGCCTCTGTCGAAGTTGCAGGCAACAGTTTCGTTTGTCATTGTCACGTCACCGCCGACATATCCGCCGTTGCGTGAATATGAAGCAAGCCCGTCCATTGACATTTTAGGAATGATAAGCTCATTTGCATTTGCTCCCTGTCTTGCAAGCTCCGAAGCTCCATCAAGTGCGGAAGTAAGTGCGGAATTTTTATATACCTCATCAAGAAGCGGTACATACTGTTTAAAAAGTTCAATTGTGTTTGGCATAATATTTTACCTCATTTCTTATTTTTCAGATTTCAGACCCATTGCCGCCCTTACAGCTGCAAGAGGATTTCCACCGTTGTTGCCGCCGCCTGTTGGTGCAACGGCATTGTTTATTGGTTCTGTGCTGCCGAAAAGATAATCATTATTAGTCTTGCATTTTTCAATAGCCGACTGCAAATCTGCGTCCTGATTTTTGCTTGCTTTGATTGTATCAAGGTCGAGCAGAGCCATAATTGCCTTTGAATTTCTGCCACCTGCCTTTGTGATAATGCTGTTAAGCTTGTCGTTGAAATCTCTGTCAGCAAGCTTGTTCTGATATTCTGTGTCCTTTGCTGTGAGGTCGTTCTGCAATGCTGTAATCTTGCTCTGCAAGTCGTTAACGTCCACGCCCTCAAAGGTTTTCAAGGTTGCTGTTGCCGTTTCAAGCTGTTCCTTGTAATTGTCACGCTCAGTTTCAAGCTTTGACTTTGTGGCGTTGATATCATTGCCGTTCTCGGTCATAATCTTGTCGATTATGTCCTTTTCAAGCCCGAGTTCTTCTAAAAATTTTCTCTGCATAATTACTCCTTACACGTTTATTACGAGCCGCCGCTCAATAGTTTCAACATAGTTTTACGACTTCGTTACGGTCCTTTAGGCATAAAAATACCACCCTGCACGATTGTGCGGAGTGGTAATGATTATTTAGTTTGGGTATAAGAAAAGCACCATATTTCTACGGTGCTTTAATCAGCTGAAATATTGTTCTATGTCTACATCAGATTTAATAAAAACGGCGTCAATCACAAAATGATTGTAAACTACAATTTTTTTACCGTTTAATTCATACCTCTGTATTTTTGAACCGTCAACATCAGTAAGCATATCCAATTTAATGAGGTTAGGTATGTGCTTTTCAAGTGCTTTGCATTGCTTGTTGAAAATTTCTTCATCAGCTTGATTGCAAATATTATAATCAAATTTCATAACTAATCCTCCAATCCAAATTTTTTATTTACTGATTTTCGTGTTTTTGTTGCCGTTTTCAGAACGTCAGCAACAGCTTCATCATAACTAAAACCTTTTCTCTTTATCTTATCGGCAATTATATCTTCAAAAGATGT
Source organism: Ruminococcus sp. (assembly GCA_022641595.1). Taxonomy (GTDB): domain Bacteria; phylum Bacillota; class Clostridia; order Oscillospirales; family Ruminococcaceae; genus Ruminococcus. The sequence goes on from JALCDN010000061.1 coordinate 9,713, forward strand.
AATAGGGTCGTCAGCGTCTAACTGTTTTCGCTTTTCTTGGTCTTTCATAAGCTCTCTTGCTTGAAATCTATGCTTGTTTCTCAACTCGCAGGCTTGCCTTGCTTGATTTTCAATAGGTAATGATGTATCAATCATATCAGGTATCATATTGTTATGAGCAATGTACCACTTACGCACATCTCTGTCAGACATCTTACCTTTCATATGAATTATATCATTATAGTCCTTTGTTGTCAAGTCAATTTTAGTCTTCCCAACCCCGATATTGCCCAGTCCGTCAGCCGTAACCCTTGCCCTCTGCTGTGGCAAATCCATTGCTTTTGAGAAAGCTGTGTAATCTTGTGATGTGCCGTGATATCTGCACCTTGCGTTGATTATATCATCTTCATCAGCACCGGCGTCTTCAAGCAGCTTAATCTGTTGCCGTTGTGCTCGCATTGTGGTTTCAAGCTTGCGTTGACGTTGCAGAGCCTCGTATTTAGTGTATTCCTTGCCGCCATATTCAACCTTTTTGTTCTCGTCTGCGTTCATCCGGGCAAGCTGTTCATCTGTGTATGTAGGTTCTGATATGCCGGGAATAAAGGGATAGTAGTCATGGTAACAGTTACTTCCGCACAAGCCTGTAACAGTTCCCAGACCGCAAACGCTTACAAGCTGAGATTTGCTGTAAACCTTACCCTGCCACACCTGATGAGATGGACGTGCTCCACTATGCCATGTCACCTCAAAATATTCCGTACCAAGCTCTTTAGCATTCTGCTCATTGACCTTTGCTGTAAGCTGAGATAAACCTGTTACAATTGCACGCCTTGCCGCAACATCAACACGATTGCTCCAGCCTGTCGCATAGTCCACAGTGCGAAGCCCAGAGTTTGTCATTTCGGCAATGGTCTTTTTTATGACAGTATTATAATCAAAAGCACCTGTAGCTATTCCCATAATAGCGTTATCAAGTGTTTTCTGATAATAATCGCCAATCTCCTTAAATGCAAGCTTTCCGTCAGGCTGCTTAACAGCAAATCCAAGCGACTTAGATATGTTTTTAAGTTCTCTGACTGTCTGAACGGAAACGGCAGTCAAAAGCTGTTGTAGTTCCTCGTTCTTCTCAAACGGTATTTGTGGTTTGCCTTTATACTTATAAAGATTTTCGTCGTGTGAATAGCCTTTTCGTATTACGTCCTTGTACAGATGATTGATTTCAGCTTTGTCAAAATTAAGGTTATCAGCAATGTATTTCTTTATGTCACGCTTGCTCATACCCAGCTCGTGGAGCCGATTAATTTGCCAATCAGCAGAACGTGTTATTTCACCGTTGATTTTAATTCTTCTGACTATATCAGCCATTATCTGATTTTCAAGGTTTCTCATAGGCTCGTCAAGAGCCATTGATACCTTTTCAATCTCATTTGGCTTGAGCATTTACATCACTCCACTACATCTGCATTGGCACCTGCAACCATAGCCCTTGCTGTCTTTTCATCTTCGCCATACCAACGCATACGATATTCCCACAGCTGCAATGCACCCATAGATACGTCCTGCCTGTCCTGTGTACGCTTTGTATCATCATCAGTTAAAACACTGTCCTCAAAGTTTACATTGAACTCGTAGCCGCTCTGTGTCATTGAATTATAGAAAGCAAGAGCGTAAACCAAATCATCAAGGCAATTTTTAAGGTTTGACTGAATTGCCGTTACTGTATCGTATTTACGTTGCTTTGATGCCTTAACCTCTGTTGCTGTCTTGTCAACACTCTGAGGGCTGCTTATATCACCATAGGACAAACCAACAGCAAATTCGATTTCACGCTTATATGTATCAAGCCCGGTAATAAAGTCTGCTTGTCTGAGTTGAGGAGAAAATTCCTTAAAGAAGTCATCATTTGCCCCGATTGTTTTGAACAACCTTTGTTTAAGGCGAGGCACATCACGCTTTTTACCGTCTGTGGTTTTAAGGGCAAGTTCATCAGCATAAATAGCACGCTCACCGCTCTCAAATTCCCAGTCAAGCCGTCCGAACTGAATATCTGCAAGCCTTATAAGATGTCTTGCAGGCTCGAAGATTGAAACGCCGCCGTGAGAATTATCTACAGTATTATCAATCGGATTGACGTAATATCCAAAAGCAGGACGGAGCATTGCAGGATATGTGATTTCAGGAACAAGATTTGCCCATTCGTCAACACTTGCAAGAGGAATTTCTCTGCCTAACGTATCTTTTGTATGACTTAGAAACGCTCTGTTTGTAATCGTCAAGCCGTTTTCATAATCAAGTGAATGATATTCAAGTCGGGTAACATATGTGCTCTCAGAAATTTGCTTTATTTCGGGGAAAATCACCTTGATAAGCCTGCCGTTTACGTCATATTCGATAGGCACGAAAGCGTCTTGCGAAACGAACTGTACTTTGTCTGCACCCAGAGGCTTGATAACCATTGCACCTGTTGCAAGCCCACGCTGAAAGTGCTTGTTAATATCCTCAACAGCCGACTTGTAAATCTCATTAAGCTTGTCATTTGCAAATACAGTTGCAGTCATTTCGTTGAGAACTGTATTTGCAAATTCCCTCGTGATTGACTGCTCCAGCCGCAAGCTATGCACGCTGTCGTTATCAACCCATTCAGCCTTACCTGCATACATTCTTGCCCATTCATTTATAGCAGCTGCAAAGCTGTCCGTAATAGCTGTATCAGAGCCGTAAGTTGACTTTATATCAGAGCGTGTTATCATTCTTCTCACCCATTCCTTAATCGCTGTAATTATGTTCATTACTGACCTCTCCGCTTCCATATTCGTTCTGTCGCATATCTGACACTATCAATCACATGGTCGTTTCCGTCCGGGTAGCCTGTAATGACATTACCTTCCTTGTCACGCTCGTACTCGTAATTAAGGAACTCCTGTGCTGCCTCCGGGCAACGCTTATTGTCAATAACAATAGCTTTGAGGGATTGCAGCCATTTGTATGAATACTCTCGTGAACCCGGTCCTTTTATTGCACCTCTTGCAAGCAGACCATATGCACGATAATCCTCAACAGACTTGTTTTCTGCGCTGTCACAGGTAATAAGGTCATTAGCTGTTATGCCAAGCTCCTTTAGCTTAGCGGCGGTATCAGCATTCTTTTGCTTGTTGCAGGTATATTCCTGCCAAATATAAAGCGTGTGCTGTGCAGGCTGATACTGAACCCGAACAAAAGCAAATAAATCCGGATACCAACCCCAGTCAACACCGTTAAATATGTTATCAAAGTGTGATATTTCTTCGTCTGTGATTTCTCTGATTTGAACGTTGTCGAATACCGCACCGCCAGAACCATTTGCAACACCCATATACTCGTTATCGTAAGCGTTAGGGTTAGTTTCTTTTAGGAAGTTTGCATCATCAATAAACGGTTTGCCAAGCCACTTCTGAGGGACTGACAAGTAATTGCTTTCGGTGACAAGTCTGTCGGCACGAGGAATTTTGATATATTTGTTAGCCCAGTTCTGAGCAGATTTCGGCGGATTGAACGACTTGAACTTATAAGCTAAATCACCACCACGAATTACAGACTGCTCAATCTTACGAACAGCCTCTTCGCCTGCAAACTGGTCAAGCTCCTCAAACCACAATATCCCGATATAGCCAAAAGGTGCTTTGATTGACTTGATTTTGTTCGGGTCATCAGCACCGCGAAAGAAAATCTTTTGTCCTGTTTTTATCCTTGTAATTTCAAGAGGCGATTTTGTGAACGTAAACTCATTATCAATGCCCAGTGAAGATATTGCCCATTGAATCTGAGCATAAACGCTGTCTTTGAGTGTATTGCTTACCTGCCTAAGAACACAAGCGTGCATATCCTCATGCTCCATCAGCAAGTCAATCACATTCAGACCCACAAAGGAAGACTTTGTTGAACCTCTGCCGCCAGGAAAGACGTACTCTGAATGTTCGTGTTCGGATATATCAAAAAGCACCGCCGAAAATGACGGTGCAACCATATTGGCAGGAATTCCGTTGCATGTTGTGCCGCTCTGGGCAGGCAATGTAATCTTCTGCTTTTCCAGTTTCAACTTCTCCTGCTGCAATTTCAGATAAGCATCATCTTGTATTATAGTTCTAAGTTCTCTTATATGTTTGTGCTAAAATAAAAATGCAGAGAAGGGGCTCGAAAAGTGCATAGGTAGAAGCCCGTTGTCAGCGCCGAAAAAGAATGCTACAATTTAGATGAACCTATCATCTAAGTAGGTAGCGGAAAGGTGATAAAAATGGCACAGGCAGGATACATCAAGCACTTGTATGAAACGGAG
>JALCDN010000062.1 GCA_022641595.1 Ruminococcus sp.
AAATTGATTCACTTAAAAAGCTTATATCAGATGACAAATATTCTGTTTCTTCAAAAGATATTGCCGACAAAATTCTTGAACGCTTAGCCTGATAATGAATTTATGGAGGTTTATTTAAAATGAGTAAATTTAATTCTTATTATGACTTCATGGAAAAATATGAACTTTTCTACAAAACTGTACTTGATGCTGAAGAGGAAAAACTTAATGCACTACTTTCAAATAATTTGTCTCGCATTGAAGCTTCACTTTCTGCCTACCAATCTTACATAAAACAAACTCAGCAGTTTGAAGAGAAACGCATTGAACTTTGTCGGTTTCTTGGATTCAAAAGTATGGCATTTTCTGATATAATTTCAGATTTTTCAAATCAGGAAAAGCAAAAACTTATATTACAAAAAAACCGTCTCGAGGCAATAGTCAAATCAATAAGTTATCTGAATAGAAAATCTTTGGAAATCTCTGAAATTCAATTAAAATTTGTTGAAGAGCTTGCAGAAAAATCTCCTGAAAATTTAAAATTCTATAACTCTAAAGGAAAATCCGATTCAACTTTAAGAAACTCAAATTTGCTCAATAAACAAGCTTGATTTTTTACTTTCAAAAGAAAGGATTTGAATTTTTATGCGTCCAACTTTTTTAGGCTTCGAAGCAAGCAAAACTGCTCTCTTTGCAAGTCAGAAAGCCCTTGATATAACAGGCAACAATTTATCAAATATTTCATCTGAAGGCTACACCAGGCAACGTGTCGATCAGATTTCAGTAGGCTATCAGGATTATGCAACCAGAGGAAATATGGGAGTTCGTGTCGCTCTTGCAGGTCAAGGTACAGAAATTTTGGGAATCGGTCAGACAAGAGACAAACAGCTTGACAACGCTTTCCGACTTCAAAATTCCGAAATTGGTGAAACAAGTCAGCGTTCCGCTATTTACAGCGATATTGAGAATGCTTTGCAGGAATTTGATATCGGCTCAGATGGTAACGGCTATGGTCTGCGCAATGCAGTATCAAATCTTTATAACTCACTTCAAAATTTTTCAATGGATGCAAGTTCTCCTACATATGCGGCTGTTACTGCAGATGCTTTCGATAAACTTGCAAGTTCTATCAATGATATGTATTCAAACCTTGAAGATGTTGCTGAAAAATATAAAAGTTCACTTTCTGATGACTGCTCTGCTGTAAATGTTTCCCTTGAAAAAATAGCAGGCTTAAATAAGGACATTCGTGAAGCGATGGTTGCAAACCAATACACTCAAGAATATGGTCCTAATGAACTTCTTGACCAAAGGAATGCTCTTATTGACAAGATTTCTTCATATGCAGAAACTTCACTTAAATTTAATTCAGACGGTACAGTTGATGTATCTTTAGGAGGTCACACTGCTGTGTCAGGCGAAAACGCCGATGCCTTAAACTACGTTGAAAATACAGATGGAACTGTTGATGTTTACTGGAAAAATTCAGGTGAAAATGCCGGAGCAGGCACCGGTAAAATTGCTGCAGCTGTTGATGTTCTCAATGGTCGTGGAACAGGCGTGCAAAGTCCGACTGAATCTACTGATAAAGGTGTACTTTATTATATGGATAAGCTTAATAAATTTGCTTCAACAATAGCAGATGTATGTAATAGTACTATTCCGGAAACTGTTGATGCAAATGGAAATCCTCTTACATATAAAAAGTTGTTTGGTGCCGCAGTTGCCGATAAAGATGGTACTTATGATGTATATAACGATATGCTAATTACAGCCGACAATATCTCGGTATCTAACGAGCTTGATAACAATGCAAATTATCTCCTTTTCAACGGCGGCGGGAACAGTGACAATACATATCTTCTCAATCTTACAGCAAAACTTTCAAAATCTTCATTTGATTTTGGTGAATTTAAAGGCACTTTTGAAGACTACATTACAGATTACTCAACCGGTCTTGGCAAAGATATAAGTTACAATTCCGAAAAAAACGCTGCTGCTGTAATTGTCGGAAAAAGTCTTGATGCTTCACGAGACTCCGTTATAGGTGTCTCCGAAACAGAGGAAACTACAAATATGCTCTCATATAACAGAGCTTTTCAAGCTGCTTCGAGAATGATGACTGTTATGGACGACCTTCTAAATGTCATTATAAATCAGATGGCTGTCTGATTCAAAGATAAGAGGTGCTATTAATGCGTATTACAAATAAACAAATTACAGGTACTTACCTTTATAATGCAAATAAAAATCTTGAAAAATATACATCACAACACGAAAAACTAGAAACCGGCAGAGCATATACTAAAATATCCCAAAATGTTTCCACTTCAAAAAAAGCTTTGCAGGCAAGAACAGAAATGTACAGAAACGAACAATATCAGAAAAATGTTGATTCGGCTATTGAAGAACTAAGCACCGCTGAATCAAGTCTCACTTCCGTTAATGACCAGCTTCAAAATATTAATTCTCTTGTCATTAAAGCTGTAAACGGCACTAATAATGACGAAACATCAAGAAAAATTTTTTCTAAAACTTTAGATGAATCAAAAGAAAATATTCTTGAAAGTTTAAACACATCACATCTTGATAAATATATTCTTGGAGGTACTAATAACAAAGAGATTCCTTTTACTAAAGATGAAAATGGAAATCTTATGTTTAATGGAGTAAACGTTGATAATATTTCAGAAAAAAACGGCTCGCTTTTTGACGAAAATGGGAATGAAATACCTATGAGTAATGATAATTATATTGACATAGGCCTTGGTCTGAAAATGAATGGTGATAACTTTGATAAGAATTCTGCCTTCAAAATTTCATTTTCAGGTGTAAAATGGACAGGCTACGGTTTCGGCTCAATAACTTATAAAAATAGCGAACAGGAAGAAGTTACCGAAGAAGTTTCTAATAACGTATATCAGATTATGTCTGATATGCAAGATGCCCTCGACAAAAACGATATGCCCAGACTATCAGCACTTAACGACCATCTGAAAAAACAATATGACAACGTGCTTACCGGCATAGCTGAAATCGGTGTAAAATCTAAACGTCTTGAAGATGTTAAAACTCAGCTTGATGATAAAAATGCTAACATTACTCAAATGCAAAAAGACTTTGAGGGAATCGAAGATACTGACGAAATCGTAAAACTTGATGAGTATAATTACTCATGGTTGCTTACTCTTAAATTTGGCAGTTCACTATTACCTCAAAGTCTGCTTGACTATATAAAATAAATTTTTTATATTATACTTTGGGAGGTATGTTTTATGGCACTTTTAAAAATTACTACAACTCCAATTGAATACGAAATAAAAATAGAACGTGCTAAGCTTAAAGTTAAAGAAAATCAACTTGATATCAAAGAACGAAATGCTGCTATGAGTCAAAGAATGAATATCAAAGCTTTCAGTGGTAATTCCGCTCAGCATAGTGAAGTAAATCTTGATAGTTCTGCAGCCGCTTTTCAAAGCATTGCTCATCACAGAGCGGCAAGGCAAATTAAAGCTACAGCTATGAATAATAATGTCATTCAAAATGTCGATCCATCAGCTGTAAATAATAATGAGATAACAAGTACCGACATTAACCTGTCAGAAATGTCAGCAGTAAAATCAGAACAAAATTTGGTCGATGTTGATGATGAATATGATGGAGACGTCATTACCACATCATTTAACATAGATTCAAGTCGCCCTGATGAATGGAACTGCACAAAAAGTGAAATGGAATTCGTTCCTGGCAGGTTTAAAATGGAAATAACTCAGTTTCCTGAAGTAAATGTTGAATACACCGGCGGATTTTTGTATGTTCCAGCAAGTGCTGACCCTGATTACAAAGATAATAAATAATTAAAAGGAGTAATTTATATGCTTATTAATACAAGAGATTTTGGCAAACTTGATATTGACGAAAACGAAATTCTTACTTTTAAAATGCCTATGTTTGGCTATGATGAATATGAAGATTATATTGTTCTGTTTGACGAGCAGGTTGGCGACAGCTTTGCATGGCTTCAGTCAATAAAAAATTCTGCTCTCTGTTTTATGCTTGCCAATCCTAAAATGCTAAAAAAAGACTATGCTCCTGAAATCAGTAATGATACCTTGGAAAAGCTTAGTGGAAGTTTTGACGAAATATGGCTCGTTGCCGTAATAACCGATGACATTAAGGATACAAAAGTTAATATGAAAAGTCCGATTCTTATTAATAATAGCAAACATTTTGCTGTACAAACTGTTTTGGAAAGCAATTATCCGATAAGATATGCACTTTTTGACGATAAGGAGACTGATTGATTATGTTAGTACTTTCAAGGAAAAATGATGAATCAATAATAATTGATGATAAAATAGAAATCAAAATACTTGGTATTTCAGGTGATCGTGTTCAGTTAGGTATCTCAGCTCCAAAAAGTGTCAATGTTGTTCGTTCAGAACTTAAAGAAACAATGGATGAAAACAAAAATTCTTCAATAACAGTGTCAAAAGAAAAACTTACCGATTTTATAAAAGCTCAGAAGTAATCTGAATTTATCTGAAAACAATAAGATTATATACTTCAAGAGGATTACTTCTCCACTGACTTTTGATTTCTTCAATAGCAGCAGCTCTTATATATTTAAGCAGACTTATATGGCTCTTATCATCGATTGATATGATTCTGTAGAGATATTTTGCTTTACACTTTTTTTCACCAAACAGCATTCCTCCATCATCAAATTCGAGTTCAATTTTAGTTTCTTTATCAAAAAGCGGTTTTCCAACTTCTATGTCAATTTTATTGTCCTTACGTTCCGGTGTAAGACAAACTCCAGAAATAGACATTTTATCTGCTGAGCATGATACAATCTGGCAATTATCATATATCGTTGAAAAAAAATGCTTTTTTGTACAACGTGCATGAATGTTTGTGGCAACTTCTATTACTCTTTCTGCTCCATTATATAAAGAAACTGTTATTGGCTGCAAACGCATAAATTTCTTTGAAGAAAGAAACACAGGACCTTTAACTTTGAATACATTCTCACCATTATAGCTTGTTATAACTGTCACTTCCGAATTGAGATGAAGCAATGGCACGAAATCACTCGAAAACACACAGGTTTTCGACTTTAACGAAACTTTAGCTTTTCCTTTTACTGATATATTTTCATAATGTATGGTGGCATCAAGAGGAATATAATCAATTTTTTCTAAATTCATATTACCCTCCTTAACAAAAATATTTGTTCTTATTTTATCACATTAATTTATAAAAATCAAGATTTTTTAATCTGAAAATGCAATATTTATAACTTTTAGCTTTAGTTCCACCTGAAAGTTAAATTCATGATTCTTGTATTCTGATTCAATGAAAGGAGCTGTTGACTTTGAATGATAATTTAAAAGAAATTTGTCTCATTCTTGATTCAATCAAGGAAAATCTTCTCGAATTTGAACGTGAAACCATTAACATAATTTCATGTGATATTGACAGTATTCAAAATCACACTGAAAACAGGGTTTCAATAACTTCAAAGATGGATGAGTCATTCAAAAAAATTGACGAAATTTGTTCATCTATGGAAAAAGGTTCAGAAATAAGAAAAATAATAAGGAATGTCTCAAATTATTCTTCTGTTGAACCCGAAAATGAACCTGTTTTTCTAAAAGCACAAAGTATCTTCTCAATTGTAAACAGAATTAAAGATTCAGATATACAGGCGGTGGACCGAATAAATTTAGAAAAAAATATATTGCTTAAAAAAATAAAGGACATTAATAATGGTCAGGAAGCTAAAGCTTCAAAATTTAAAATTGGTACTTCTAATGATGGCAGCAAGCTGCATTTTAACAATAATTCAAAATCTGTTTGATTTTTTTAGTTTTGCTATTTAATTTTTAATTTTATTGCCGATATATATTTTAAAGCATATTTCATTGTTTACTTTTTTGCAAAGGAGGTCTTTTTATGCAGGTTTCTTCAGAATCATCAAGTTCTACAAGTTCTTATACGAATTATTCTTACAGTAGTTCAGGTATGTCAGGTCTTATTTCTGGTATGGATACTGAAAACCTTGTTAAAAGTATGCTTTCGGATGTTCAGTCAAAAATAGATTCTCAGAATCAGCAAAAACAACAGCTTACTTGGAAACAGGATATGTACAGAGATGTCATAACTGATATAAATTCGTTTCAGTCAAAGTACCTTGACCTTACTGCATCAACAAGTCTTAGATCAAATTCTTTTTTTAATTCAATGACAACTTCAAGTTCAAGTTCAGCTGTCAAAATTAACGGTGCTTCATCCAGTGATGCACAAAATTTTAGTGTACAGGTTGCTCAACTTGCTACTGCTTCAAAAATTACTTCAGGAAAATTCAGCTCAGGCAGTATTTCTATGGATCTTAATTCAATTTCCGATAATATTTCAAGTTACTTCACTACTCCTAAACAGGAAATTACTTTTACTGTTGGCGGCGAAGACGTTTCTGTTGACTTATGCAGCGATGAATGCAAAGAAAATGGTTCCCCTTCTCTTAACAAAATGATTGAAACTATCAATAACAAACTTTCTTCAAAAGGTGTAACACTTTCTGCTGATGATAATAATAAAATTACTGTAAAAAGCACAAACTCAGATTCTTCAGATATCGCAATAAGCGGTTCATCAAATGCTCTGTCAACACTTGGTCTGAAAAAAATGACTTTAAATTCAGATAATGATTATTCCTATACCTCAACTACTGCTGCAAATGCATCAACACTTTCAAATAAAGCTTCTGATTCTGCTTCAATTGTTGTTTCTCTTGACGGCTCTTCTAAAACTATAAAATTAACAAACGGCACATCAGATGAAATAATTTCCTCATTCAAATCACAGCTTAAAAGTAACTTTGGAACAAGCATTACAGTTTCTGATGATGGAAAAATAAGTGCAAGAGAAGGTCAGACATTATCAATTTCCGGTGATACAAGTGTCCTTGGTATTGAATCCGGTGCTTGCACAAGACTTTCTACATCATCAACTTTAAGCGATATCGGTATCTCCGATTACAATTTTTCAATTAATGGTACAAATTTTGAATTCAATGCCGATACTAAAGTAAGTGAAGTTATGAGTAAAATAAATTCCTCAAGCGTAGGCTCAAAACTTGTATACAATTCATTAAGTGATTCATTTTCTCTTACTTCAAATTCTACTGGCGAAGGATTTGAATTGAATATCAGTGGAGGTATAGCTGACTCTTTCTTTAAAACATCAACATTCACATCAGGAAAAAATGCAATTGTTAATATAAATGGAAACACGGTTGAACGTACATCAAATAATTTTTCCTATAATGGCGTTTCAATGACACTTAAAGCTACTACAGGGAATTATTTTTCAGATGTAAAAGATTCTGATGGAAATGTAACAGGCACTACAATTACAAAAAATTCTGATGGCACTTTTGCTACATCTGATAACTCTACAGATAGTGCAGCTAATATTTCTGCTGATAGAGACGTTTCAAAAATTACTGATACTATAAAATCATTTGTTACTGATTATAATACTCTTATTGAAAAACTTAATGGTCTCACCCATGCTTCAAAAACTTATAACGACTATAAGCCTTTGACAGACGCTCAGAAAAAGGAAATGAGTGAAACTGAAATTGCTGCTTGGGAGAAAAAATCTAAAGAGGGCCTTTTAAGCGATGATAGTGATATAAATAATTTTCTTTCATCTATGCGTACAAAAATTTATTCTCTCACAAGTGATGGCACTTCACTTTCAATGTTTGGAATTGATAGCTCATCTAACTGGAAAGATTATGGAAAACTTGAAATTGATGAAGATAAACTTAAGAAAAATCTCTCGGACAATCCTTCTGCTGTTATTTCTACTTTTATTTCAGTAGCCAATGGTCTTAACACATCATGCAAAGAAACAGCCAATTCAAGTTCAGCTTCGCCTGGCACTCTCGTTTCAATGGCAGGAATCAAGGGCAAAGTAAGCGAGAAGAACAATACTATTAAATCAAGACTCGATAATATAGCTGAGAAGATAACTTCACTTCAAGATGTTTATGACACCAGAAAACAACGATATTGGTCTTCGTTTAATTCAATGGAAACCGCTATAGCTAATATAAGTTCAACAAGTTCATACCTCACTCAGACACTCGGAGGTTAATTTATTATACTACTTCAATTAACACTTTTAAGCAGCTTTACAATAAGGAGGTTTAATTTATGTCAGTTAATCCATATAAAAAATATCAGGAACAATCAATTTCTACTATGACTCAAGGTGAACTCCTTAACATCTTATATGAAACCTGTTCTAAACGCCTTAACTCAGCTGTAGCAAATATTCAAGAGAAAAAATATGACATAGCAAACGAAAATATAAAAAAAGCTAAAAGCATACTTAGATATCTTGACACTACTTTAGATATGACTTACGATATTTCCGATAATCTTTCTTCACTTTATAATTTCTTTATCAAGACACTTACAACAGCAAATATGAAAAAAGATTCAGCAATTATACTCGAAATTATTCCAATGATTGACGATCTTGGAAAAACTTTTAAAGAAGCCGAGAAAATTGCAAGAAAAAAACGTGCTTGATTCACTTATTTTATTACATATATTTGCTTTACTGTATTCAGATTTTTACAAAACGGTTTAAGACAAGATGCATTTTTTGTGCATCTTGTCTTTTATTTTAACATTTTTTTAGGAAAAATAAAGAAAAAGATTAAATTCTGTCCTTTATTGTTGACAAAGGTAAATAAAAATATTATAATATTAATAACAAATTGTTTTATGAGAGGTTGGTTGAATGACAGAAAATAATATTATTATTATTATTGGTTCAAATAAAATGAATAATTTTGTCATTAAGCGTTCTCTCGGAAACGAATATATTTTGCTTTCTGAAGATTCTTATGATGATGCAAAAAACAAAATTGACGGAATATATGAGAAAATTTGTGCAGTTTTTTGTTGTGATTATACATTGAATAGTGAGACAATAAGCTTTGTCAAGGATTTTCAGAATGATGGATATTCAGAAACAATTCCGCTGATCATGATCATACCAAAAGAACAAGCAGAGCTTAACGCTCGCAAATGCTATTCTATCGGTTTCTGCGAAATAATTGAGCTTCCTTTTGATCCATTCTACTTTAAGGCGAAAATAGACGCTATTAAAAGATTGTATTCACATTCTTCAAAAAAAGCTGATGCTTTGCAAAAATCTAAAGATTCATCTGATGTAGTCATCAACATTCTAAGCACTGTTTTTGAGTTTATTCAGTTTGAACCTCCTGCACATATAACAAGGGTAAAAGGTCTAACCTCATTGCTCGCAACAACGCTTGCTGACGCTTTTCCTCAATATAACCTCGATGACGATGTCATTAAATATATTTCTAAAGCTTCAGCTATTCATGATATAGGTAAGGCAAAAATTAGCCCAAATATATTATTTAAAGCCGGAAAACTTACTAATGAAGAATTTGACATTATGCGTACTCATACAGTAAAAGGTGCAGAAGTTCTTGAAGAATTTGGTTTAGATAATTCTCATCCGTTCTACAAACACGCTTTTGATATATGCAAATACCATCATGAACGTTGGGACGGTAAAGGTTACCCTTTTCATCTTGAAAATAATCAAATTCCAATCTCAGCTCAGATAGTTTCTATCGTTGATGTTTATGATTCCATGATTTCTGATAAAGTCTACAAAGCAGCTATCCCCTATGAAAAAGCTCTCTTTATGATAAGAGACGGTCAGTGCGGTATATTCCCACCAGACATTATTGAATCTTTTAATTTGTGCGAGGAAAAATTCCGCTCTTATCTTGAGGAATCTTTAAATATCAAAATTGTTCATGAAACAAAATAGCTATTGTATTTTTCATATTTTATTTAGGCATACTTTAAGAACTTGTTATGAAAGGAGTTAATTATGCTGTTTGATTCTTTGGATTTTAAGGCTATGGAAGCAGGTCTTGGTGCTCTTAACACAAAGCAACAGGTCATTTCTCAAAATCTCGCAAACATTGATACACCAGGCTATAAGTCACAAGAAGTCTCGTTTAAAGATGTTCTTGATGGTCAGGTGAAATCTCAAAAAAGAAAGCACAATTCGGATGGTTCTGTAAACTACGCTTTTCAAACTTCCGTAAAGCAAACAGATAACACTTACTTCAATACGGACGGAAATAATGTCGATACTGACAAGGAGTCTCTCGAGTTGTATTCTGCTTACCTTCAGTCTTCTTACATAATCCAGAAAATGAATTCAACTATCGGCAATTACCAATATGTGATGTCGCAGTCTAACTTTAAATAATTTTGAAAAGGATGGTTTTTATGGCTTTTCTTAATTCACTTAATATCGCTGGCTCGGCTTTGACAGCAGAACGCTATAAAACTGACGTTATCCTGCAAAATATCGCAAATCAAAATGTAGCGGCTCCTACTGCAGATGATGCATATCAACGAAAACAAACCGTTTTTCAAGAGCGTGCTATGTCATTTGATCAGGCACTTCAAAAAGTATCAGGCGGTGGCGTAAGAGTTTCAAAAACTGTTGAACTTAAAGAAGATGTAAACCCTGTTTATGACCCAGATAACCCTATTGCTGATGAAAATGGTTATGTATACTACCCAAATGTAAATAACAGTGAAGAACAGGTTGACCTTCTTGAAACTACAAGAGCTTATGAAGCAAACCTTACTGCACTTTCTGTTGTAAAAGCTATGGCAAGTAAAGCTCTTGAAATTGGCAAAGGTTGATTTACTCAGTAAATAATTAAAATTATGGAAAGTGTGATCGTTATGGCTTTTATTACACCTTTAGAACCATTTAAAACTATTGCAAAAGCAGCAGAATCTAAATCTTCTTCGGCTGATAAAACTCAAAATTCAGGATTTGAGGACACACTTATAAACGCTGTTCAAAAAGTCAAAAATCTTGAAGATAAATCAAATCAAGCATCTTATGACCTCGCTGTGGGTAACACTGATGATCTGACTTCTGTAATGCTTTCGGCAACGAAAGCTCAGACTGCTATCGAGCTTACTACTCAGATTACTTCAAAAGCCGTAAACTCCTATAAGGAAATTATGCAAATGAATATTTAGATTGGTTAAATTAGGTTCAATGACTTATGAAAGAAAAATTCAAAAAATTATTTGATAAGATAAAAGAATTCTGGAGCAAACTTTCTTCCGGAATGAGAAAACTCTTGATAGCTTGCATCAGCTTGATTGTAATTGCAGCTATTATTGTTACAGTCATTCTTAACTCCTCAAGCACTGATGACTATATAGTACTTTTTCCTGATATGGAAGCTTCTGAATCTGCCGAAGTTTACAAGTATCTTACATCACAGAATGTTTCTACTAAAATAAACGAAAAAGGCGAAATAATGGTTCCAAAAGACCAGTGGGACACGCTTGTATATAAACTTGCAGAAAAAGGTTATCCTCAGTCTGCACCATCTTATGGTACTTATTTTGACAATCTTAGTATGACGATGACTGACTCGGAAAAGCAACAGCTTATGATTAAAGACCTTCAGGACAGGCTTCAGATTACAATAAACAGAATTGACGGCATTAAAGGTTCTGTAGTTACTATTTCTTACCCTGAAAAAAGTAGTTACGCATGGAAAGATGATGAATCAAAGGCAAGTGCAAGTGTCGCTCTTACACTCGAAAAACCTGATTCATTTACTTCAGAAAATGTTAATGCCGTAAAAAATCTCGTTGCTTTTGCTACTCAGCAAATGAAACCTGAAGATGTTATTGTTATTGATACAACTACAGGTCGTGAACTTGGATCATCTGCTTCTGACGATAAAACTTCATATGATATTGTTTCAAGAGAAAACTATGAACGTATTATACGTGAACGTATCGAAGAAAGCGTTGAAAATATTCTTTCAAAACCTTATGGCAAAGATAATGTCGTAGCTGCTTGTACTGTATCTGTAAATTATGATAAAATTTCAGAAGAAATGATGAAGTACCTTCCGGAAGATAATGGTCAAGGAGTTGTTGACTGGCGTCACATTATTTACAAAGGTCAAGGTACTACTACTCAGGAAGCATCAGGTGTTTCAGGCGAGGAAAATAATACTGATACTCCAAGCTATCCAAACGAAGATGATAATATAGCTATCACCGATCCTGATTACCTGGAACGAGAAATTACATATTCAATAAGCCACGTTCTTACTCAAACAGAAAAAGCTCAAGGCGTTATTAAAGACTCAACTATCGCCATAACAATAAAAACAGATGCTCCCCTTTCTAATACAGAAAAAGCCCAGATCATCGACTTGGTGAAAAATGCTACTGCGATTTCTGATACAACTAAAATTACTGTTTTTGACTGGCAGAAAACAGAACTTGAAACAGAACCAACAGAAGCAACAAAAACAACTTCTGTTAAGAATTATAGCTCTCTCTTGCTATTACTTATACTATTAGGTGTTATAGTTTTGGCAGCTTTCATTATTTTCCTGATTACACGAAATGCAAAAAGAAAAATCAAAGCCAATAATAAGAAAAATCAAAGAGCCGTCGATCAGCTTGAAGCAAAGCTCGAAGAAACTAAACGACGTTCACTTGCAGAAATGGCTGACGAAAGCAACAAGGAACAAAAAGAAACTGCAAGTGAAGTAAGAAAATTTGCACAGGATAATCCAGACCTTACAGCAGCTATTGTTCGCTCTATGATTATGGATGATGAAAATAAAAATAACAATCAGGAGGATGACGATTTATAATGGCTGTAAAAAAAGTTACAAAACGTAAGGATCCTTCCTTAACTGAAACAAAAGCTCAGGAAAATAACTTGTCATCTGAAAATACTACGTCTGCTGAACTGCAAACTCAAAATACTCAAAAAAGCATAAGTAAAATGTCAAATACTGCAAAGGCTGCTGCCGTTCTTATTGCATTGGGTTCAGACTCCGCCTCTGAAATTATAAAGCATCTTCATGAAAATGAAATTGAAATACTTTCTGCTGAAATTGCAAAAATCCGTCAGCTTTCTTCCGACGAAAACAATGCTATAATCAATGAGTTTTATCAAATGTGTATTACACAAAAAGCAATAACTGAGGGCGGTCTTGATTATGCAAGCACAGTCCTTAATAAGGCTTTTGGCGACAAAAAAGCTAACGAACTCATTGTAAGAGCCACTAACAAAATTGACAGCTCTGCTTTCGCTTTTATTAAAGATGCTGATAATAAAAATCTCGTAATGGTCTTAAGAAATGAACACCCACAGACTATTGCAGTAATACTTTCTCATGCATCACCAGATAAAGTCTCACAGATTATTTCCCAATTTCCTCGCGAAACACAGATTGACATCATCGAACGCATTTCAACTCTTGAACGTGCTAATCCTGATGTCCTTGCTATTGTAGAAAAAACTCTTAAAAAGCGTATGTCCTCTATGTACAAGGTAGGTACAGTTGGAAACGGCGGTACAAACTATATCGCAGAAATTATGAATAGAATTGATAAAAATTCACAGAAAGCGATGCTTGATAGTCTCAGTGAAACTAATCCTGAACTTTCAGAAAATATCAGAAAGCTTATGTTCGTATTCAATGACATTATGAATCTTAATGATATGGAAATTCAAGCATTTATCCGTGTTGCAGATACCAAAGATTTGACTATTGCTCTTAAATCTGCAAGCAAGGAGCTTCAAAACAGAATATTCAACAATATGTCTACACGTCAGCGTGATACTATTCAATCTGATATGCAGTATCTGCGTAACCTTCGTGTGCGAGATGTTGAAGCTGCTCAGCAGCGTATCATCGCTGTTATCAGAGAACTTGAGGAAAGCGGCGACATCGTACTCTTTAAGGGCGGAGATGATGAAATAATTGCTTAATATTATTAAATCTAATGATTTCAGCTTCAACGAACAATCAATCAAAATTCCAGATACAGT
>JALCDN010000063.1 GCA_022641595.1 Ruminococcus sp.
AGTTTTCGAGAATTTCTCTGAGAACCTTGAAAGAAACCTTTTCGTTTATGCCATATTTTTCTGTATCGAAATCGACATAGCCGTTGATGTCAACCATACCGTTACCTATAATTTTGACATTTTTCTGAACCATACGGATAGCGTTCTCGCCGTTTTCGTTGACGTAGTACTCTTTGGCTTCGACGGTTACGAAAGCCTCGGTAACGCCTGCCTGTTCGATTTCGCAAGCCTTGTCGTAGCTGACAGTTTCGCCCTCGTCAGCCATAATTTCGCCTGTAAGAGGGTTTACGACAGGAGCTGAGAGAATATGGCCTGAAAGTCTGGAAGCTATGCCAAGCTTTTTGTTATATTTGTATCTGCCGAAGCGGCAAAGGTCGTATCTTTTTGCGTCGAAGAAGAGGTTATTGAGGTGAGACATAGCGCTTTCGACAGTCGGAGGCTCACCCGGACGGAGTTTTTTATAGACATCGATGAGTGCATCGGAGTTATTTTTTGTACCGTCTTTTTGGAGGATAGTCTGTTTGAGTCTGTCGTCGTCGCCGAACATAGCGTAGATTTCGTCATCGCTGCCGACGCCGAGAGCTCTTATAAATGTGGTTATCGGAATTTTTCTGTTCTTATCTATTCTTACGTAGACGATATCATTTGAGTCCATTTCGTACTCAAGCCAAGCACCTCTGTTAGGTATAACAGTAGTTTTAAAGAGGTCTTTACCGGTTTTATCCTTTTCAAAAGCGTAATAAACGCCAGGTGAACGAACGAGCTGTGAAACCACGACACGTTCTGCGCCGTTGATAACGAATGTGCCGCTTTCGGTCATAAGCGGAATTTCGCCCATATAGATTTCGCTTTCGCTGACAGCACCTGTTTCCTTGTTGCATAGTGTAGCGGTAGCACGCATAGCAACCTGATAAGTAGCGTCACGTTCTTTACATTCGGCAATAGTATATTTAGGTGTATCGTCGAATCTGTAGTCCTTAAAATTGAGAACAAGATTACCGTTGTAGTCGGTAATAGCGGTCATGTCACGGAAGACCTCTTTAAGACCCTCTTCTCTGAACCATTTGTAGGAATCTTTTTGTACCTCAATAAGGTTCGGCATTTCGAGAGCTTCATTGATCTTACCGAAACTCATTCTGACATTTTTTCCCAGCTGTTTAGGCGTAACATTCACCATAGGCGGAACCCTCCTTGTTATTTTTCGGAACATAATGTTCTTATTCCAAACCGATAAAGCAGTAAGCAAGAATAATTGCAGAAAAAACCGGCATAATTATGCTTGATGTGATTTTTTTGCGTCAGGCTATTGACATAATCGGTGCTGATGTGTTATAATAACATAAAAATAGCGATATCTGTACATTATGATACATTTTACAATTATAATATATTTTCCTCTTCTTGTCAAGGGGGTTTTAAAAACTTCGTAAGATTTGCCGGTTTCCCGAAAGAGATTCCGGCATTTTTTGATTTTTGTCACAATTCTGCACTTATTTTATTGAGGACATCTCTGAAAACCTCATTTTTAAAAAATTCACTATCAGCATCACATGATTTTTTCTTTTGGACACATCTAAAAACTTTCTTATAACCGGTTTTCTGAAAATGGTTTTTAGAGATATACTTTACTTTTATGAAAACGTATGTTATAATTGTATAATGAAATTATTGTAAGGGTACCTCTAAAAACTCGTTTTATTAAGGAAAAATCAGATAGGTATGGTAGCTGCAAGGAAGCCTTCCGAAAGCGTGCTGTCGCACTATGATGGAGATTGACACAGTAGATGCCGTGCATAACTGTTTTTTCTCAAAAGGAGTTTTTAGAGATACCCGTAATGCAGTGCGGTAACTTATCTAAAACTTTCAATCAGGAAGTGATGACATATGCATACAAATAACCCTTTTCAAGCTAAACCTGACCACAGCCACTACATTATTTGCAGCGACCGTCTTGCAGATATCAAAGACCATTCTCACAAGCGTTTCTATTTTACTTTATATACTTCTATCGCAGGTAATATTTTATCAATTATCAGTCCAAGCATCTTTTGCTTATCTATTGCTATATCTATTCTGTTTCTCACCGTTTTAATTATTCTTGCCTGGCTTGGCACATCAATATTCAAGCAGCCACATATGATTGCTTTTGCATTATACGGCTACGCATTCGTTAATTCCTGTATGAATTTCGATAAATTTAATATCCGCCTTGTTACTCCGCTTACCGTTTTCTTTTCATTTGCAGTATCAATTTATGGTATGTTTCTGTATAGTTCTGCTTTCATTGAATTCCACGACATCAGAATAATTTCTAAAACAGAGGGATATCCTTACTTCAACGAACGCTTTACAAGTCAAACCGAAAATATAAACTATTCCTCTCAATACTATCGTGAAAATTACGATGACGACGACGAGCTTCCTATGAATGAAATCAGTGAAGTCTCACCGGACTTCACAAATATGCCAAAACAACAGCAAATTATTGCCGATGTTTCACAAATGGAGGATATTCCGCTAACTCCTGTCGAAATTCCTACAAGAGGTTGCCGAAAACATAATTCAGAAAAAAATATTGTCTCTGTCGATTCCCCGAAAATTCCGAAAAAAATCGACGCGGATGTCGTCTCTCCATCAAAAAATACCAAAGCTAACAAAAGTACTTATGATTCCAATTATGCCGGAGCTGTCACCGAAATCAATGAAAATACCGCTTATAATAATGTTTATGAACCCATTGAAATCAAAAGCAACGATATTAAATCTTTGCAGGAAAATTCTGCATCTGCCGAAAATAATCACACCCAGCAAGATAAGCTTCTTTCCGCAGCCGAGCAGCTCCAAAAACGCTTGAAAGCTTTCGGTTTTACTTCAGACACTCAATCCGTTTACAGTCAGCTAAAACAAAATAACTCTTCACTATCAACCGATTTTGAGGAAAAATACGGATTTTATAAAATTAATGACACTGAATCAGAAAATTCCTCAAAGGATAAAGGCAACTCAACATAAGAATACATATAATTCTTGTTCAGTGTCGCCTGAACTCTTACTCTTAATTTTAAGGAGGCTTACATTATGTTCGCTAAAATAGGAAGCCTCGGTCTTTTCGGACTTAACGCCTTCCCTGTTGACGTTGAAATAGATATCAGCCGTGGCAACCCTCAATTCGATATTGTCGGTCTTCCCGACCTTGTGGTAAAGGAAAGCCGTGAACGCATACGCTCTGCACTTCGTGCGTGCAATATCGAATTCCCTACTGCTTCGGTTATGGTCAACCTTGCTCCTGCCGACACAAAAAAAAGCGGCTCAGTTCACGACCTTGCAATCTTTACCGCCCTTTTAAAAGCTATGGGCATAGTAAGATGTCCTCTTGATGACTCATGCTTTATCGGTGAAGTTTCTCTCAACGGCGATGTACGCTCAATCAACGGCGTTCTTCCAATGATTCTTAAAGCCCGTGAAAACGGCATAAAATCAGTTTTCGTCCCTGCCGACAACGCTTTTGAGGCTTCGGTCGTTGACGGTGTTGACATTTACGGAGTTTCTTCAGGAAATCAGCTCATAGACCATCTTTGCGGTGAGTCACTTATCCCTGTACAGCCACGATATGTTCCTGCTGACACAGAATATAACGAAATCCTTGACTTTTCAGACGTAAAGGGTCAGCAGTCAGCTAAGAAAGCTCTTGAAATCGCTGCCGCAGGCGGTCACAATGCACTCCTTATCGGTTCGCCGGGCAGCGGAAAAAGTATGCTTGCCAAAAGAATGCCCTCCATTCTTCCTCCGCTTACTTTCAGCGAATCACTCGAAACTACCAACATTCACTCCATATCCGGTCTGCTCGACAGCAAAACTCCACTTATCACCAAACGTCCTTTCCGCTCACCGCATCACACTATTTCTTCGGCAGGTCTTGCAGGCGGCGGCAGTATTCCTCGTCCTGGCGAAATCTCCCTGGCTCACAACGGTCTGCTGTTTCTGGACGAGCTTGCTGAATTCGACAAGCGTACTCTCGAAATTATGCGTCAGCCGCTTGAAGACCGTCAGGTCACTATTTCCCGTGCTTCAGGTACGGTAACTTACCCTTGCTCAATTATGCTGATAGGCGCTATGAACCCTTGCCCGTGCGGTTATTTCGGTCACCCAAAAAGAAAATGTATTTGCGGTCACAATCAGGTAAAAAATTATCTCTCAAAAATTTCAGGTCCTCTTCTCGACCGCTTTGACCTGCATATCGAAGTCGCTCCTGTTGAATTTGACGACATCTCCTCCGAACATACTGAGGAATCTTCAGCCGAAATCAGAAAACGTGTACAGGCCGCCCGTGCAATCCAAAGCGAAAGATTCAAGGATACCACAATCACCTGCAATGCCATGATTACAGCAGACAAGCTTCAGCAGATGTGCCCTATGGACGACGATGCAAAGGAACTTCTTAAAAACGTCTTCGATAAGCTCGGTCTCAGTGCAAGAGCTTACGACAGAATTCTCAAAGTCGCCCGCACCATCGCTGACCTCGACTCCTGCGATATCATAAGTAAACGCCATATTGCCGCCGCCGCTCAATACAGAAGCCTCGACCGCAAATATTGGTCGGGAAATTAATTTACAAGGAAGGTTAAAATGAAATCCGCTTTTAAAAATCTTAACGGCAATCATCACCGCACCGATATCGGTCTTCTGCTTGCGGTTCTGGTCTGCTCGTGTATAAGCAGTCTTCTGCTTTACTCCATCACGGCAAACGGCGTTCTCGAAAAAGTCGACGCAAGCTACTACAAAACTCAGATATTTTCAACTGTTGTCGGTCTTATTTTAGCTGTTGTCATATCACTGTTCGACTATAAAAAATTCGTCCGTCTATGGTTTCTATACGCTCCTGTGGCGTTATTTCTCTCTATGCTCGTTTTTACCTCTCTGGGCTATCAGCGTGAGGGGGCTGACGACAGAGCTTGGCTTGACCTCGGTTTCATTAAGTTTCAACCGTCCGAAATTCTTAAATTTGCCTTTATACTCACTTTCTCCTACCACGTCTCAAAAGATGAGGAAAATATGAACAAGCCTCTCCATATGCTCCTTATATGCGGTCATGCTTTGATTCCTATAGGTCTTATCGGCTTACAGGGCGACTATGGTACTGCTATCGTTTTCGGCTTCATTTTCGCCTCAATTATCATTTCTTCAAAAATTTCATGGAAATACCTCGCTGCTGCTCCTCTGCTTTTTGCTGCCGGTCTGTTCTTTCTGTGGAACTTCGTCCTCGGTTCTATCCACAAAAAACGTATTCTCGTTCTTATTCACCCCGGTACTGACCCAGAAGGTCTCGAATATCAGCAGGATCTCGGTCTTTCCGCTCTCCATAACGGCGGCGTATTCGGCATAGGTCTATTTAACAAAAATAAGGAAAAATATATCTCCGTTCCGGAAATACACAACGACTTTATGTTTACTTATGCAGGTCAGGTCTTTGGTTTCATCGGAGCTATCGGCATTATCGCTATACTCGCTTACATCTGCCTCAAAATTTACGCCGACAGCAAAATTACCCGTGACCCTCTCGGCAAATTCATCTGCCTCGGCGTTTTCGGTATGCTGCTCGGTCACTGCATTATGAATATCGGTATGGTACTTAAAGTCGCTCCGGTTATCGGCGTTCCACTGCCGTTTATCAGTGCGGGAGGTACGGCTATGGTCAGTATGTACGCCGCTATCGGTCTGGTGCTTAGTACCTACAATCACAGTGCAAAAAAATATAACGTTTTCTACGACGAGGACTGATTTTATGCTTAACGAATTTTCACGCTCACAGCTCCTTCTCGGTACGGACGGTTTGCAACGTCTCAAAGATGCTTCTGTCGCCGTTTTCGGAGTCGGCGGAGTCGGCTCTTATACAGCCGAGGCTCTCGCTCGCTCAGGTATCGGTCACATCTCTCTCGTAGACAACGATACCGTCAACATCACTAACATCAACCGCCAGCTTATCGCTTTGCACTCAACTATCGGCTCTTTTAAAGCAGATACCGCTAAAGCCCGTATTCTCGACATAAACCCTATGTGCTGCGTCTCAGTCTTTAACTGCTTCTACACGGGCAGTGAAGTAGACCTGTCACATTTCGATTTTATTGCCGACGCTATCGACAGCGTTACCTCTAAGCTTACCCTCATTAAAACCGCACACTCACTTGGTATTCCAATTATCTCAAGTATGGGCACAGGCAACAAGCTTGACCCTTCAAAACTCGTTATAACCGATATCAGCAAAACCTCAGTCTGCCCTCTCGCTAAGGTTATACGCATAGAACTTCGCAAATGCGGCATCATTCACCACGATGTTGTATACTCAACCGAAACTCCGATTGCTCACAAAATTCCAAGCTCTGAAGACCAGTCACACAGAAAAACTATAGGCAGTGTACCTTTCGTTCCTTCTGTTGCAGGTCTATTTATGGCATCTCACATCATACGAAAAATTTCACAAGTCTGAAATTACATTTGATTGCACACTATTGCATTTTTGTCTCCAAAATGGCATAATTAATGGTACATATAAAAACTCGTTTGATTAAGGAAAAATCAGATAGGTGCGCCGGCTGCAATGAAACTTTCCGAAAGCGTGCTGTAATACTATGAGGAATGTTGACACAGCAGATGCCGTTCATAGCTGTTTTTTCTCAAAAGAAGTTTTTAGAGGTCCCTTGATTTAATCGGTTTTATTTGCCGTTACTGCGTATCTTTATAATATCGGCGTGCCGTCCGCCGAAACGACGGCGTCGCTTACCCGCTTCTTCTACGGTTTGCGACATCTGGAGTAACCTATGACTCATCAGCTTTGCATAGTCCTCGATTTCGGAGGTCAGTATAACCAGCTTATCGCAAGAAGAGTCCGTGAATGCGGCGTCTACTGCGAAGTCAAAAGCTTTAAAACCCCTATCGACGAAATTAAAAAATTAAATCCGTCAGGTATTATTTTCACCGGCGGTCCAAACAGCGTCTACAAAGACGACTCACCTCATATTTCTAAGGAAATCTTTGAACTCGGTATCCCTGTACTCGGTATCTGCTACGGCTGCCAGCTTATGGCTTATACCCTCGGCGGCTCGGTTTCTACCTGCGTAAACTCAGAATATGGCAAAACCAACACTTTCTATGACTCATCTTCTCCTCTCTTTTCCGACTGCCCTGAGCTTTCTTCCCAGAATATCTCGTGGATGAGCCACACCGACTTCGTTTCCAATATCCCGGACGGCTTCAGAATTACCGCCCACACAGACAACTGCCCTGTCGCTGCTATGGAAAACCTTCAGAAAAATTTATTCGCCGTTCAGTTCCACCCGGAAGTAAACCACACTGTTGCAGGTCTTTCAATTATCGACAACTTTCTTAAAAAAGTCTGCCGCTTCTGCGGCGACTGGACTATGCAAAACTACGCTCAGACCGCTATTTCCCAAATTAAAAACAAGGTCGGCGACGGCAAGGTTCTCCTCGCTCTCTCAGGCGGCGTAGACAGCTCAGTTGCTGCCGCCCTTCTGGCTAAAGCTGTCGGCAATCAACTTACCTGCATCTTCGTAGACCACGGCTTTATGCGTAAAAATGAAGGCGATGAAGTCGAAGCCGCTTTCGCTGACTGGGATATCAACTTCGTCCGTGTAAACGCTAAAGAACAATTTATGTCCAAACTCCGTGGCGTCTCTGACCCCGAAACTAAACGCAAAACTATCGGCGAGGAATTTATCCGTGTCTTTGAACAGGAAGCTAAAAAAATCGGTAAGGTCGATTACCTCGTTCAGGGTACTATCTACCCAGATGTCATCGAAAGCGGCTCAGGTGACGCTGCTGTCATTAAATCTCACCACAACGTCGGCGGTCTGCCTGATTACGTTGACTTCAAGGAAATTATTGAACCACTCCGTATGCTCTTTAAAGACGAAGTTCGTCAACTCGGTATCGAACTCGGACTTTCAGATGTCCTCGTCTGGCGTCAGCCTTTCCCGGGTCCAGGTCTCGCTATTCGCATTATCGGCGATATTACCGACGACAAACTTCTTATCCTTCAGGATGCCGACTTCATTTTCCGTCAGGAAATCGCTAAGGCTAACCTCGACAGATCTATTAACCAATACTTCGCTGTTCTTACAAATATGCGCTCCGTCGGCGTTATGGGCGACTCCAGAACCTATGACTACACCCTCGCTCTGCGTGGCGTCACTACTACCGACTTCATGACCGCTGACTTCGCTCGCATCCCTTACGATGTCCTCGAATCTGCCGCCGCTCGCATCGTCAATGAGGTCAAACACGTAAACCGCATCGTCTACGATATCACCACCAAACCTCCGTCTACTATTGAGTGGGAATGATGTACTATTACGAAAAAACTGCGTAACTAAGCCATTTGTGAGGATTATAAAGTCAAAACGATACTGGTTTGATACTATTAGTGTTTTTGATGCCGATATTGCATTCATAAATTAAAATGAAGCAGCCCTGTCCAGTTTGTTGGGCAGGGCTGCTGTTCATTCTTGCTTAAATCCGTCAAGCGTAGTTCCTATCTGTGATATTACACAGAGAAGTTCGTCATTGTCTTCTGTCATCTGCTTAAGTCGGATTAATTCATTATGTACGTCAAGGAGCTGATTTCTCAGCGCCTTGAAAGTTCTCGGATTTCCTGTTACAACGATGTTACGTTGCAATAGTCGTTCAATAATATAGTCCTGTTTGGAGTATCCTGACATATTAACTAACTTGTCGAGCAGAACAACCTCATCCGGCGACATTCGGAAGGATACCGTTTTGCTCCTCCATCGGTTTTTCTTGTCCATTCGTTTCTCTGACATTAAAATCATTCCTTTCAAAGTTCAATTTATTTGCTATCTCTGCCTGCTTTGTCGGGAACAGGTGAGCGTAGCGATAAGTTATATCGATGCTCTCGTGACCAACACGGTCAGCAATTGCTACAGCAGAAAAACCATATCTATAAGGAGCGAAACGTGGCTATGACGGAGGTCGTGCAAACGTATTCGCTTTATGCCTTGTTCTTTGCTTCCTCTTGTCATTTCATGGTGGAGATATGATTTTGATATGGTAAAAATACGCTCATTCTTTTTAATTCCATATAAAGAGTTAATATACTCATCCATTTCTTCACACAGAAAATTCGGCATGGAAATTACACGGTTGCTCTTGGGTGTTTTGGGGTCAGTAATAACATCTCTACCGTTAAGATATTGATATGATTTCGATATAGAAACCGTAGCTTTTTCAAAATCAAAATCTCCTTTTGTTAGTGCAAGCAGTTCGCCCAGTCTGACACCACACCAATAGAGCATTTCAAATGCATAAAACGAACGTGGTTTGTCCATCATAGAGTCAGCGAATTTCAGATATTCGTCTTTCGTCCAGAAAAGCATTTCCTTTGCTTTTTCTTTTCCCATATTTCCCGCCTTCGCAGCGGGATTACTGCTTAATCCATAAAATCTTACTGCGTGATTAAAAATTGCAGACAGTTGATTGTGAATGGTTTTCAGATAAACAGGCGAATAAGGTTCGCCTTTCTCATCACGGTAATCCATTATCTAATTCTGCCATGCAATTATATCCTTTGGCACAATAGCAGAAACTTTTTTGTACTGAAAATACGGAATGATTTTGCTGTTGATTACATTATTTTTCATCTGCCATGTGTGTTCGCGGATTCGATTTTTCAAATCATTACGATAGATTTCGATAAAATCCCCGAATGTCATATCCATATCCGCGTTTTTCTGGAGCAGGAATGTTCGTTCCCACTCCAAAGCCTCTTTTTTTGTGCTGAAACCACGCTTCATTTTCTTTTTTCGAATGCCTTTCCAATCAGTAAAGTAAAATGAGGAATACCAAGAATTCTGAACATTATCTTTATAAGCAGGCATTAGCAAGCAACTCCTTCCGTTTTTGTATCTGTGTCAGCATATCCATATATTTTCTCGTAGAAATATCTTCGGCTAACTCTGCCCGGAATGGTCAGAAAGCCTCTTTTGCTAAGTTCATCATTGAACTGTTTTATTAATTTGTATGCGTATGGCGTAGAAATTTCCAGTTCTTCTACGACTTCTGCAACTTTCATATATGGTTTGTAATTGGACATAGCGTCCTCCTTTCAGACGGCTTAGCCGTCATAAATCAATTCGTGTAAAATAATTTCCTCTGCGCAAGCCTTGTAATTATTCATCAAGCCTACCCATCGGAGCATATCGGTGTTTTTCATTTCCTCAGTCAGACCATCCGCTTCGACCATACCTTTTATAATACGGTCAAGATATTTGTTCGCTGTCCTGTCGATTTCCGCAAGATGTTCGTCCAGCGTTCCTTTTATCATCATCGCCTGATACAACGGACTGTGGTAATCTTTCAGGTATTTCTTGCGAAGTCGTCCATATTTTCCGATAGGCTCTGTAGGTTCGACTTTCAGGTCTGGCAGATAGGTTTCTGTAGCTTCATCAAGTACATAGTCAATGCCGTTTTCCGTGATTTGCCTTGCCATTTTTTCCATAAAAAAATCCTCCTTAGTATATTGCACTTTAACGCTTTAAAGCATAATATCATAAGTGAGGATATTTGTCAAGTGGTTTGCGGGTAAATCTTAAAATAATGAGTATATGCCGTTATTCCAACTCACCGCTATGCTTTCTCTGCTGTGTATTTTCCCGCCTTTCCTCATAGTTATCAAGGTGCTGAACATTGTAGATTATTGTTTTCATAATAGCAATGCTGTCTCCAAGAGAAGAAAGCTTGGCTCTGTCGGATGCTGCCTGTGAAGAAAGTCCGTCAAGCTCAGATTGCCACGCCTTTAGAGTAAACTTTCCGTTAGCATTCCTGTGAGGTTCAACAATCTTCTTTGCAGCGTTGAAACGTGTCAGCTCTGCTCTGTGTTTTTCTCCGAATGCGTCTTTTTTCTTTGGATTGGTTATAGAATTGTATTCCTCCGAAACGGCTCTGCACTCCTTGTAAACAGTATAGGGCACCTCTAAAAACTTCTTTTGAGAAAAAGCAGCTATACACGGCATCTACTGTGTCAACCTCCCTCATAGTGCGACAGCACGCTTTCGGAAGGTTTCCTTGCAGCTGCCGCACATATCTGATTTTCCTTAATCAAACGAGTTTTTAGAGGTGCCCTATAATTGTCAATCAACTCGGACAGTTCTTTCAT
This sequence comes from Ruminococcus sp., assembly GCA_022641595.1. Taxonomy (GTDB): domain Bacteria; phylum Bacillota; class Clostridia; order Oscillospirales; family Ruminococcaceae; genus Ruminococcus. The sequence goes on from JALCDN010000063.1 coordinate 11,186, forward strand.
ACGACTCTGTCGCTCCGAAATGGATGCCCGCAGTTCCGAATAAACTGTCTTTACAGCAGAATGCTTTTCTGCAAGTTCCGTCATAGTACCAATATTGTTTCCTTGCAGAAAAGCTACTGCAACCGATAGCTTTTTTAAGTCCTTGCTTTTCTTCATATTGCCGAGCGTAATACCCTTGACTTCTGCAAACTCTCTGCCATTGTCATAGAATCGAAGAAGCTTGGCAACGAGATTTTCCTCCTGCGGATTTTGCTTGTATTCGGCAATCTTCTTATCTATGGTTTCAAGCTTTTTCTTCAGTGCCGCAAGCTTTTCGTTGTCAGCTCGAATCTGTCGGTTTATGTCGCCCTTTACGGTTCGTATGCCCTTGCGCTCCATCTGTGTAGCGGATACTCCCATATGAATTGTGGGCTTTTCGTCCTTGCCCTGACGTTCAAATGAACGGTGGTCAACAAGCTCGGTGATGTTTTTATCTGTAAGCGCAGCGTTCATGAAATCCTCCCAAGCCGTTCGCCATTCCTCCGCTTTGTCTTTACTGTTCCAGTCGGTTGTCGGAACGCTTCGGCACTTGTATTGACGTTTCTTTTTATCATAGATTTTTTCGCCGTTGCTGTCATAGAAATATTTCTTGCGCTGCTTGTCACCCCAAGTCCCGTCCTCGTTGAACGGGCGCATTGTCAAAAGAATATGAGCGTGAATGTTCGGCTACTCCTTTTCAGGATTATGAATACAAATATCAGCGACCATCCCCTTATCAACAAACGTTGACTGCACAAATTTTCTTGCAAGTTCCGAACATTCCTGAACGGTCAGTTCATTCGGTAGAGCTATTTCAATCTGACGTGCAAGCTGTGAGTTCTTCGCTTTTTCTACGCTTTCAACAGCATTCCAAAGCGTAGAACGGTCTGAAAATTCCGGAGGCGCATGAGCAGGCAGAAGTATTTCTGTATGAACAACTCCGCCTTTTCTCGTATAATCATGCGTTCGCCCGTCATAATCGTTGGTGAGCTTCTCACCGGAACAATACGCAGCGGCGGCAACGGCAGATTTGCCTTTGCCACGGCTGACTATTTTGATATTGCAATGATAGATTGCGATGTCAATTCCCCCTTTTTACGGCAGTATAATCACTGCGGTGGGAACTGCCGTTTTTCTGTTTCCGCAGAACAAGAATTATGGTTTGCGTAGCAAATCGCCGCCAGCTTTTACGGCGGCGAAGTAATTCTTGACTGTTTCCCGAAGGGAAACATTTCGCACGATACCACTTCTTGTGGTATATAAGTGCGCCCTTGTACCCAAGGGAGCAGCAGCTACCTCACTCCTTTTGAGCAACTTTTTCAAGAATACCGTTCTCCGCCTTACCTCGCTTTGACAGATACTTCGGACAGGCGGTGATGATAGCTCGGAAGCTTTGTTTACACTCATATCTGCAACGACGGCAAAGGTCATTGAATTTCTTACGCCCGCTTTCAGAGAGAAAGAAGCTCCATTCAAGCTTGTCGTGCTTACTCATTCGGGGCATTATCAGCACCTCCGGTGAATACAACAGAGAGAATGGATTTTATCTGTTCATTATCCATATTGGCTGCATTCGGAATATAGCTTTCAAGCAAGGCTCCTCGCTCAATCAGGCGACGAGTACGGCTTTTGCGTCGCTCATCCTTATTTTTGTTTATCAGAGTATTAATCTGGTGTTCTGTCTGCACTTTATCTTTCTCTGCCTTTTCAAGCTCGGAAAGAATTTTGTCACGTTCGGCTTGCTTCTTTTCAAGCTTAGCCTCTATCTTTTCAATGTCGTTCATAAATATTTCCCTTTCTCGGATTTGCTCCGAACCTGTTTTTCTTCGTACCGTACGTACTTTCCGAAGCATTACGGGTACGTACGGTACACACCATTTCGAATGTTATTCTATACGACTGCGGAAGCTTACTCGGATACCGTCATACCCTCTGACATAATTTCTGCCACCTCAAGCCTTGTTTGTGGGACTGATGTTATACTTCTCTGCGTTCTGCGATATCCAGTCGTAAAAGCCTTTCTGTTTGAATGGAGAATAGCCGTTACCGTAACACCAATTACAATATGCGTTGTAGATGTCGACTGAGGTTGTGACGTTCCCCGAAACAAACTGAACCGCCTGTGCGTCTGCAAGAAAATCTATGATATTGCAGCTTTCCTTTTTTATAGAGTTCATCATCACAAGCGTTTTCTCGCTGAGCGTAAAACAGTAGCTGTTTTCAATCAGACGTAGCAAACCTGCATACGCCCAAATAAATATTCCGTCAATCTCCGCAAGAAGTTTTTCTGAAAGATTTCTGTCGGGAATTCTGTCCTTTGGAGCGTCCTTTGTGGAAAGAACAATCAATCTTCTGTGCCAGCCTTCCGTTTTATCATATAGTGAGGTCGGCGGACTGTTTGAAAAGACAACGGCTCTGACGGTGAGTGCCGCCTGAATTGCCTGTCGGTTCTTCCATTGGACTGACACATAGGTTTCGGCAGTAACAAGACTTTTAAGAAACGATGTGTCCCTGATACCCTCAAAGCTCATATCATCATCGACGAGAACAGTTTTTCCGACCAGATTTCCTCGCAGGAATTTATCTCCCGAAAGAGCAACAAGACTTTCGGGCACCTCTAAAAACCCATATTATCTATTGAAGAAATCTTCAGAATGTGGTATAATAAAAGCATGAAAGTACGAATGAGAAGTTTCTTTGATGAAGAAAATCGAATGGTTAAAA
>JALCDN010000064.1 GCA_022641595.1 Ruminococcus sp.
CGGTTCGTGTTGAGCTTGCTTCGGAATTCAGATATAGAAAAATGACGCTGATTCCAAACAGTCTCGTTATTATAGTCAGCCAGTCAGGAGAAACCGCTGACAGCCTTGCTGCACTGCGTGAAGCTAAGTCCAAAGGCATTAAAACACTTGGAATTGTCAATGTCGTTGGCTCATCTATAGCTCGAGAAGCAGATAACGTTCTCTATACACTTGCAGGTCCTGAAATCTCCGTCGCTACAACTAAAGCATACAGCACTCAGCTTGTTGCTGTATACCTTCTCGCAATTCAGTTTGCAAAAGCAAGAAACGAAATAACAGATGAACGTTACAGTTTCCTTATCAGCGAAATCTACACAATTCCTGAAAAAATCGAAAAGGTTCTTGAAAATAAGGAAAGAATACAGTGGTTTGCAAGTAAGCTTGTCGGAGTTAAAGACGCTTTCTTCATCGGCAGAGGTATCGACTATGCTATAAGCCTTGAGGGAAGCCTTAAAATGAAAGAAATCAGCTACATTCACTCTGAGGCCTATGCCGCCGGTGAACTTAAGCACGGTCCGATAAGCCTTATCGAAGACGGAACTATAGTATTCAGCGTCGTTACTCAGCAAAACCTTTACGAAAAAACTGTAAGCAATATGGTTGAAGTCAAAAGCAGAGGTGCAAACCTTATGGGACTTACAACTTACGGTAATTACGAAATGGAAGATACTGCCGATTTTACGGTCTATATTCCTAAGATTGACCAGCTTTTCGCAGGCAGTCTTGCTATCATTCCTTTACAGCTTATGGGATATTACGTTTCAGTTGCAAAGGGCTATGATGTCGATAAGCCGAGAAATCTTGCTAAAAGTGTAACTGTTGAATAATATTCAGAACTTGATTCATATATTAACATATAATGCTCAAAACAAAGTCTTAATATGTTTATATGGTACTGCACTACTTAGAGACAGCAAGGAGTAAGCATGAAAAATATTATCGGATATCTTCTTGCCATATATATGTTTTTTGTCTTTAAACTGACTTTAATTGACCGCATTCCTACTGCAAATCGCAGAAGAATGTTGCTTCCTTTCTGGGAATACAGGGAATTATTGATAAATACAAATCATTTATATTGGTGTCAGCAAATAGGATGCAATATCCTTATGCTGGTACCATTGGGGTTACTTTTGCCACTTCTTTCCAAGAGGTTCCGAAAATGCTACATAATTATTTTTATCGGACTGCTTTTGTCATCATTTATTGAAATAACACAATATTTTACTTGTAGAGGGCTTTGCGAATTTGATGACGTTTTCAACAATACATTCGGTGCATTTATAGGATACCTGCTATTTAAATTAATATTTACAATACGAAATAATCGCCATGTTTCCTGACCGATTTTTCGTTATTTAAAATAAGGGGATGGTTTTATGAAGGAAATAGTAAAAAAGTTCAGATTCCGTAAGATAATCCTTGCAATTGCTGACGCTCTGAGCGTTGCTGTTGCAGCTTTAGTTACTAACTTTATTCTCGCAGGAATCGGACGTGAAGTACCAGTTGAGAATTTGCTTATATTCATAATCATAAGCGTGGTTTGCTGTGTGGGCTGCCTTTTTATTTTTGGTGCTTACAGCAAGCTATGGCGATATTTCAACAAAAATGATTACTTATCATGCGTTTATGGTGTTACACTCGGAATTATCGCTACATGCCTGTTCGTAGGTGTTGCAAAAAGCCGTGTGCCATTTGATTTTCCAATCATTCATGGCTTGATCGCTGTAATTAGCATATGCACTTTCAGATATGCATTCAAACAAACTTTTATTGAACTTATAGAAAATGGACAAAAGTCCGCAAAGTACAAACGTACTATGATTATCGGCGGCGGTCAGGCATCTATTATGCTGCTTAAAGAAATTTTTAATATGAGAGAATGTCCGTCTGTAAACGATGCACCTTATGAACCTGTCTGCATTATTGATGACGAACGCAGCAAAATCGGTACTCGTCTGCATGGCGTTGAAATAGTGGGTACTACTGAAGAAATTCAGAAATATGTTGAAAGTCTCAATGTCGAACAGATAATATTTGCAATTCCATCGTGTCTTGAGGATGAACGTCAGCGAATTCTTGACATATGCTCAAAAACAAGTGTACCTGTTAAAGTTATGCCGTTTATAAGTGACCTGATATTTGACGATACTACACTCCTCAAACAGATTCACGATATAAAGGTTGAGGATCTGCTTGGCAGAGACCCTATTAAATTTGACAACCAGGATATCAAAAATTTCATAAGCGGAAAGGTATGTATGGTAACAGGTGGAGGCGGAAGTATCGGCTCAGAACTTGTTCGACAGATCGCTAAGTATAACCCAAAGCAAGTCATAATTGTTGATATTTACGAAAACAATGCTTATGATATTCAACAGGAACTTACTATGCTGTACGGAGACAAACTGAACCTCGTTACGCTTATTGCTTCTGTTCGTGATTATTTCCGAATGAACCAGATTTTTGAAAGATATAAACCTCAGATTGTGTTCCATGCAGCTGCTCACAAACACGTTCCCCTTATGGAAGTCTCACCTATGGAGGCTATAAAAAATAACGTCGTCGGAACATTTAATGTCGCTACACTCGCTCAATTCCATCAGGTACAGAAATTTGTAATGATTTCAACCGATAAGGCTGTAAACCCTACAAACGTTATGGGAGCTTCAAAAAGATGCTGCGAAATGATTATACAGTGCCTTTCTCAGCAACATGACGGCATTACTGAATTTGTTACAACTCGATTCGGAAATGTCTTAGGTTCAAACGGCTCTGTTATTCCACTTTTTAAAAGACAGATCGAACAGGGACTTCCTGTAACTGTTACTCACCCGGATATAATAAGATATTTTATGACGATTCCGGAAGCCGTAAGCCTTGTTATGGAAGCTGCCGCAATCGCTCATGGCGGCGAAATATTTGTCCTCGATATGGGCAAACCCGTAAGAATCGTTGCACTCGCCGAAAATCTTATCAGAATGTATGGCAAAAAACCATATGAAGATGTCGAGATTAAATTTACAGGTCTTCGTCCAGGAGAAAAAATTAAAGAAGAACTCCTTATGAATGAAGAAGGTTTGCAGAAGACAAATAATAAACTTATATTTATTGGTAAGCAAATAGAAATTGATTCCGACCACTTTATAAGAGAATTAAGACAATTGCGTGATGCAGCTCAGAAAAACGATGAAAAAGTTGCTGTTAATGCTCTCCATAATATTATTCCTACATTTATTACTCCTGAAGAATTCAATAACAAGGTTTTCATAAAAAAGAAAACGGAAAGTAAAGCAACTAAAAAAGCTGTTGCAAATATAGCAAGCTGACAGCATATATTATTTCTTAAAATTATACCCTTTGAAATACTCATATGAGATTTCAAAGGGTATTTCTGATTTAAATTTAGATGTTTCTCTAATTGGTAAACGCAAGAAAATCTCCCTGCTTGCTATATTGCTACAACTTGCAGGGAGATTTGAATTTGCATTATAAATGTCGTATCTAAGCCATTTAAAGCTTACTTTAAGCATTCCTCAACAGCAACAGCACAAGCGACTGTAGCACCAACCATAGGGTTGTTGCCCATACCGATGAGGCCCATCATTTCAACATGAGCAGGAACAGAAGAAGAACCTGCAAACTGAGCGTCTGAGTGCATTCTGCCGAGAGTATCAGTCATACCGTATGAAGCAGGACCAGCAGCCATATTATCAGGATGAAGAGTACGACCTGTACCGCCGCCTGAAGCTACAGAGAAATATTTCTTACCTTTTTCGAGGCGTTCTTTTTTGTAAGTACCTGCAACAGGGTGCTGGAATCTTGTAGGGTTAGTTGAGTTACCGGTAATAGAAACATCAACGCCTTCCTTCCACATGATAGCAACGCCTTCAGTTACATCGTTAGCGCCGTAGCAGTTAACCTTTGAACGGAGACCATTTGAGTAAGGTTTACGGAAAACTTCCTTAACCTCACCAGTGTAGTAATTCATTTCAGTTTCAATATAAGTAAATCCGTTTATACGGGCAATAACCTGAGCAGCGTCCTTACCGAGACCGTTAAGGATAACTCTGAGAGGCTTTTTACGAACCTTGTTAGCTTTTTCAGCAATACCGATAGCACCTTCAGCAGCAGCGAATGATTCGTGACCTGCAAGGAAAGCGAAGCATTCTGTTTCTTCTTCGAGGAGCATTTTACCGAGGTTACCGTGACCGAGACCAACTTTTCTCTGGTCAGCAACAGAACCCGGGATACAGAAAGCCTGAAGACCTTCACCAATAGCGGCAGCAGCGTCAGCAGCTCTTTTACAGCCCTTCTTGATAGCGATAGCACAGCCTACAGTGTAAGCCCACTTAGCATTTTCGAAGCAGATAGGCTGAATGCCCTCAACAAGTTTATAAATATCGAGACCCTTAGCCTTGCAGATGTCAGCACATTCTTCAATAGAGCCGATACCGTAATTTTTGATGCAAGCAAGGATTTGTTTTTCTCTTCTCTCGTAAGATTCAAATAAAGCCATTGTACGTTCCTCCTATTCTTTTCTTGGGTCGATAATTTTAACAGCATCAGCGACTCTGCCGTACTGACCCTGAGCCTTATCGAAAGCGGTATTAGCGTCGTCACCTGACTTGATGAATTCCATCATCTTGCCGAAGTTAACGAACTTATAACCGATTATTTCGTCGTCTTCGTTAAGAGCTATACCCGTAACGTAGCCGTCAGTCATTTCGAGGTAACGAGGACCCTTAGCGAGGGTACCGTACATAGTACCAACCTGTGAGCGTAGACCCTTACCGAGGTCTTCAAGACCTGCACCGATAGCGAGACCGTCTTCTGAGAAAGCACTCTGTGAACGACCGTAAACGATCTGGAGGAAGAGTTCTCTCATAGCAGTATTAATAGCATCGCAAACGAGGTCAGTATTGAGGGCTTCGAGGATAGTTCTGCCAGGAAGAATTTCAGCAGCCATAGCAGCTGAGTGAGTCATACCTGAGCAGCCGATAGTTTCGACGAGACATTCCTGAATAACTCCGCCCTTAACATTTAAAGAAAGTTTGCATGTACCCTGTTGAGGAGCGCACCAGCCGATACCGTGAGTAAAGCCTGAGATGTCAGTAATTTCCTTAGCTTTAACCCATTTAGCTTCTTCCGGAATCGGAGCGGCTCCATGAGCAACGCCCTGTCTGACAGAGCACATGTTTTCTACTTCGTGAGAATAGATCATAGTAATTATATACTCCTTTCATAATAAGACACAAGGTCTTCAGCATATAAAATTATTATATAACATTTCCAGATTAAAATCAAGTGATTTCAGCAATATTTATTCTATAAGTTACTTTAATTTTTTGAGATTTGAGAGTCAGATATTTGCTTAATGACGTCGAGAAGCCTGTTTGCGGCGTCTTCCTTGGACATTATTTCAAGTGTGATAACAGAATTTTTAGTAATCAGCGTAAGCACATTGGTGTCTGTGCCGAAGCCAGCACCTTTTGTACGCAAGTTATTTGCGGCAATGATGTCGAGGTTTTTTCGTTCGAGTTTTGATTTTGAGTTTTCAAGCATATTTTCCGTTTCCATAGAAAAGCCGCAAAGAATCTGATTATTACGTTTATGGCTGCCGATATAGCCGATAATGTCGTCAGTTCTTTTAAGACTTAGAACAAGACCTCCATCATTTTTCTTGATTTTTTCACAGCTAACGTTTTCTGGTGTATAATCTGCTACAGCGGCAGTTTTAATAATTATATCAGCATTCTGATATTCATTTTTCACAGCCTCGAACATTTCATGTGCAGTAGTAACGCTTATTGATTTAACGAACATTGGAACAGGAACCTGCATTTTTCCTGCAATAAAAGTAACTTCAGCACCACGTCGTACAGCAACAGATGCAACTGCAGCTCCCATTTTACCTGTAGAATGATTTGTAATAAATCTGACAGGATCTATCGGTTCAGCAGTTGCGCCGGCAGTTACGAGTATTTTTTTGCCTATAAAGTCTTTTTCAAAAGCAATTTCTCTGATTATATGCTGAACAATGACCTCCTCTGACGGCATTTTACCATCGCCTGTATCACCATTTGCAAGCATTCCCCTTTCGGGTTCTATTATGTCGTATCCAAAGCTTTTCAGACGTTTTATATTGTCCTGCACAATAGGGTTATGGAACATATTATGGTTCATTGCAGGAGAAATAATTTTCTTGCAGGTACAAGCTATAACAGTTGTAGTCAGCATATCATCGGCGATACCGTTTGCTATTTTGCCGATAATATTTGCACTTGCAGGAGCAATTACTACGAGGTCTGCCTGTTTTGCAAGAGCAACGTGTTCAACACTGTACTGAAAGCTTCGGTCGAAAGTGTCGATAAGGCATTTGTTTTGAGTCAATGTTTCAAAAGTTATAGGATTTATAAAATTTTCAGCATTTCTCGTCATAAGGACGTGAACGTTGCAGTTAAGCTTCTTCAGCATTCTTGCGATATTTGCTGTCTTGTATGCCGCAATGCTTCCTGTGACGCCAAGTAGAACTGTTTTTCCTTTTAACATAATTTCATAATGGGAAAATTTCCCGACTCCTTTTAATTTTAAATAAAAGATATAATTGCTTAATAAGATGCCATACAAGTTATGCGTAATAATACAGAAATTTCTTTAAGGCATCTCTAAAAAGTTACACTACAATTATAACACACAATTAAATTATTGGCAACAGTCGTTTTACGGTAAAATTGTAACTTGTGTATATAATGTTTATTGACATATCAATTCTATGTGATATAATCAAATTATAGTGTTCGTTAAAGAAAATTAATTTTATATGGATACCAATATGTATTTTGATGACCGTTTTCAGCACATAATAAATTGTGCTTTTAAAGCAATTGGCTGCCGCACATGAAAAGCAGTGCGACAGCCAGAATTGAATTAGATATTAAATTTTACTGCATTTTGTAGGCGTCAATCATTTTCTTTACCATCTGACCGCCGATTGAGCCGGCTTCTCTTGAAGTAAGGTCACCGTTGTAACCCTGCTTGAGATTAACTCCAACTTCGTTTGCAGACTCCATCTTGAATCTATTAAGCGCTTCCTTGCCCTTTTGAGTAAATTCACCCTTCATAACAATTCTCCTTTAAATTTTATTGATGCCGTGATAGTATTATGACTGTTTTTCAATTTGATATTAGAGGAAATTTTTGAAATTAATTAAGGATATATCTAAAGACACAATTTTTGATAAAAGAGAGAGTTTAATTTTCGATGATTAAGATGAAAAAAATTTTATAAAATGTTCAAAATGCCAAATAATATTATCAACTTTTGTGAATTTCTACAAATTCAAAAATAAACTGCAACTTTTTGAGCGTTTAACGCCACTATATTATTGAATCGATTCAAGGGGGTATATAATGGAAGACTTTAAAACCGATGCTGCTTTAGCTGCAAACGGCGATACCGAAGCGTTTGCGAGACTATATTCAGCAATATATAAGGACTTGTATCACATTGCACTCTATTGCCTTGGAAATACTCATGATGCCTGTGATGCAGTTAGCGACACTGTTGTTGACGCATTTACCTCAATTGGCAAGCTCAGAGACGAAAATGCTTTCAGACAATGGATTATGAAAATACTTTCAGCAAAAATCAAACGTAAACAGCGTGAATACATAAATAACAAATCAGTTGAATACGATGAAAGCTGTGGATTAACAGCCGATTTCTGCTTTGAATCGGCTGAGCTTCAAGAAGCTCTCGGAACACTTGATACTGAGTCAAGAAATATCCTTTCAATGTCGGCAATAGGTGGCTATACAACCAAAGAAATAGCTGACATATGCAAAATCAATCACTCAACTGTACGCTCAAAGCTTTCACGCATCAAAGAAAAACTCAAAGTCATACTCGCATGATGATAACGGAGGTAATAATATGAACGATAATGATATAAAAAAAGCTCTTTCATCTGCTGAAGTACCTGAAGAGCTTGAACCTCAGAATATAAAGGCAATGCTCGATGAAAAAAATTCATTGATAAAACGTAAAAAAATCAGGCACAGAAGCCTTATAAGAATAGTTTCGGCAGTTGCCGCCTGTGCAGTGATTTCGACGTTTGCATTTAATCTGGCACAGAACAAAAATTCAATAAAGCCAATACCTATTATAGACCAGAACTCCACAATGTCTTCTGCAACGGAAGCAAAAGAAAATGCAGCAGAAGTTAAACAGCTTTCATATATGAAAGGTGCTTCTGATTATAAACAGATTTACTCTTGCTTTTCAACAGAAAAGAATAATAAGAAATCTTTTATCGGCTCGGCAATTGACAAAATAAAAGGCTCTGAAAATAAAAGTTTAGACGCTTATAATGGTACGGAAGATTTTGCGGCATCTGACAAAATGACAGAGACAGATGGTGCAAGTTCTGATTCTGCAGCAAGCAACCATGATTACACAGATACATTCAATCAGGAGTCGGACGTGTATGAAGCAGACATTGTGAAAACGGACGGCAATCGTATTTATTATTCATCATATAATAAAGTTAACGTTGCATCTGTAGACATGGGAAAATTCACAGGTACATATTCAATCAATCCGTTAAATGACCTGAATCTGAATCAGAATGTGTCTGCTAATATAAATGATATGTATCTTTTTAACGGAAAACTTGTTGTGATATTAAGTACTTATACAAATAATTTTTCAGATGGATGCGATGATGTAGTCGCTTGCTCTCCTGATTCATCGACAGTTTATGCAGTGGTTTATTCTGTCAACAGTGAAACGCCTAAGCTTCTGAGTTTCTACAGACAGGACGGCTCATACAACGATGTCAGAATGATAAACAATAGTCTTTATATTGTCACAAATTCCTACAGCGGTTATTGCAATACCATAAAAAATGAATCCGATATAGATTCCTATATACCAAAATACTATGTGGGAGACAAAGAAAGCTATATTCCAGCCGAGAATATTCTTCTTCCTCAGCAGCCAATAAAGGATATGTCTCAGCTTGCATACACAATTATTGGCGGAATTGACGTTAGCAGCGATACCATTAATGAAGTTGACATAAAAGCACTTGCAGATTATTCAGGAAGCATCTATTGTTCAAAAGACAACCTTTATGTCACAGTAGGTTATGAAGGTACGGCAATTACAAGGTTTGCCTTGTCCGAGGGCTTGGTAACTCCATCTGCTTGCACAGAAATAGACGGCTATGTAAATGACCAGTTTTCAATGAGCGAATATAACGGATATTTCAGAATAGCAACTTCTTCCTATGGCAATAACATTTTAGTTGACACATATTCAGAATCTGCACAAAACTCTCAGAATGAGGAAACAAACAGCGTCTACGTTCTTGATATGAATTTGAATGTTGTCGGAAAGTCGGCAGATTTTGGAAAATCTGAAAATATAAAATCTGTCAATTTCAACGGGAATCTGGCATATGTTGTAACATATGAGCAAACCGACCCTTTATTCGCTATCGACCTCAGCAATCCGCAGTCTCCTACAATACTTGACGACTACAAAATAAATGGCTACAGCACATATATGCAAAAGTGGAGCGATAACCTTCTGTTAGGCTTTGGTGTTAACGCTGACGAAAATGGAATTGAAAATGGTATAAAAGCTACAATGTTTGATACCTCAGACCCAAGTCAGCTCAAAGAGGCAGGTTCACTAACGCTTACATATGACGGTGCAGTTGACAATACAAACTATGAATATGGCGGCAGCCTTTCATCATCAGCCTGCTATGACAGAAAACAGCTCTTTATAAACAGCGACAAGAATCTGATTGGTTTTCCTGTAAATGAGTATTCTTTCAACTATGGTGATTCAGAGAATTATCAGGAAATCTGTAAGAATAAATATGTGTTTTATTCATACAGTGACGGTCAGTTTAATCTATGCGGAGAAATTGATTCTCCTGACGGTTCTGATACATCAGCTTTCGACCGTGCAGTTATGATAGACGGAATAATGTATGCAGTAAGTGGAAACCGTTTTACATCGGCAGATACTGTAAGCTTCACAACAATTGACACGATTGAATGGGCATCGTAATAATCTGACAACAAAGAAACAACTATTTCGATATATTTTTCATAAATCAAAATCATTGATTCACGGAAAATTAAAGTTTCAAAAATCGTATGTCAGTGTATAAGATAGTAAAAATTGCACAGTTGCAGTAAAAACAGACAATCACAAAAACAGACTCCTATGGTATAATAAAACCATAGGAGAAATTTTTTATGCAAAGCAAATACAAACACATATTAAGTTTGATGGTTGCTTTTTCTATGATAGTGTGGTATAATAATTTCTATAGCTTAATTATATGATTTACTTAAGGGTGCCTCTAAAAACTCCTTTTGAGAAAAAGCAATTATGCACGGCTTCTACTGTGCCCAACCCTCCCTCATAGTGCGAAAGCACGCTTTCAGAAGGCTTCATTGCAGTTGCCGCACCTATCTGCTTTTCACTTAATCAAATGAGTTTTTAGAGGTACCCTATTGTTAATTTTTAATTCTGTTGCCACATAAGATATTTTAAAATTACTTGCAATAATGAATGACATGTGTTATACTATTATTAGTTGTTATTTTAGGCACACCAAGAAGCATTATGCTATGGTATTGCCTTATATTATAGGAGGTTATTATGGTTCTTATTGAAATGGAAAACGGCAAAAAAATTAAAATTGAATTGTACCCGGAAATTGCTCCTATTTCATGCGAAAATTTTGAAAAACTTGTTAAGCAGGGATTCTATGACGGACTTTGTTTCCACAGAGTCATTCCTGGCTTTATGATTCAGGGTGGCTGCCCTAACGGCACAGGTACAGGCGGTCCTGGTTGGCAGATAAAGGGGGAATTTTCTTCAAACGGCATAAAAAATGACCTTAAACATACAAGAGGTGTCCTTTCTATGGCTCGCTCTATGGCTCCTGATTCAGCAGGTTCTCAGTTCTTCATTATGCACGCTGACGCTCCTCACCTTGACGGAAGTTACGCTGCTTTCGGAAAGGTAACAGAGGGTATGGACGTCGTTGATGAAATTGCTCAGGCACCGACAAATCGTGCTGATAAGCCTGTAACTCCTCAAATTATGAAAAAGGTTACTATTATATAATATGATGCTTACATATATTTTTATAGCAAAGGTATCTTCTTTTTCGCCATTAGTCATTGTGCTTCTGATTCTGTTATTTTTAGCTGTTTCTGTTTTGACAGCTTACATTACAATCAAGTCAAAGCTTAACAGCCTTAAACAGAATAAGCAAAACGATGATGATGACGAAAGCAAAAACATATAAAATATTATAGCGAGGATTTTTCCTCGCTATTTTTCTCATTAAATTGCTGTATTGCTATATAATGCAAATTTTCTCATAAGTTATTTTCAAAGGTGCTTTTTATTATCGTATGTCATTTCAGATTTTTCTATATGTTCATCAGCTCTTTTAGCAGAAATGCACATTGCCATCGTGAAAACTCCAACCGTTCCGCCAAGCATTGCACCAATCAGGAAATTTCCCATCAATTATCACCACCAAATATATTATGCCGCAGTCGATTACTTTTAATCATCTGCGGCATATTTTTTCATGGATTTTTATTAACAGCATTTATATTAGGACACCTCTAAAAACCTCAGTTTGTCAAAAATTAATGACGTGATTTCGGGATCTTTTGACTATGAAATCTGCAAAAAACAGGTTTTTAGAGGTGCCCATTATTCAGTTCAGAACTACCTTTTGAACATCTTCCAATCTCAGTGTCATAAGGTCGTCATCTGAAATACTTGCAATACCGGCAATTCTGTCAGCCTGATATGTAAGTGATTTTTCAAAATAATTTCGTACGTCTCTTGCATTTGCAAATGATTTTATGTTTTTGCCGCATCTGTTTCTGAAAAATCCAAACGTATAATTTTCTGCGTCTGTGCTTAATTTCAGTCCTGATTTTGCACATATATTTTTTAGAATCTCAACAAGCTCTTGCGGAGCATAGTCCTGAAAGAAAATAATTTTATTGAAACGTGAGCGCAGCCCTGGATTACTTTTCAGAAATTCGTCCATAAGCTGTGGATAACCGGCAGCTATTACAACAAAATCATTGCGATTATCTTCCATTGCTTTGAGAATTGTATTTATGGCTTCTATTCCAAAATCGCTTGGGCTTCCGTTTGAAAGGGAGTATGCCTCATCAATAAACAGCAGTCCTCCGACAGCACTGTCGCAGACTTTTTTTGTTTTTATAGCAGTTTGTCCGACAAATCCGCCAACGAGTCCTGAACGGTCAACCTCTACCAGATGTCCCTTTGTAAGAACGCCGAGTCTGTAATATATCTTTGATATAAGACGTGCGACCGTAGTTTTACCTGTACCTGGATTTCCTGAAAAAACCATATGAAGTGATATATCACTTTGTGGAAATCCTCTTTCCTCACGCAATTTTTTGACCTTGAGCAGGTTTATAAGACTGTTTAAGTCATTTTTCACCTGTTGCAAGCCAGAAAGCTCATTAAGCTCCCCCATAAGTTCTTCAAGTGTACCGCAGTTTTCATTGCTTACTATTGGAACTTCATTTTCATTTTTCAAAGCATTATCATTTGCTGTTTCTTTTGGAACAGTTGCTGCAGGTGCATTTTTTATAAACTGTCTGTTTCCGATTATGATATTACGAAGAGTTTTCAGCTTTGATACAAGGTCACCAATCTGATATGCCTGCTTTTCGTCACGTTTTCCGTCATATGAAATATATTCAATACCGAGGTTGTCAACGAAGTTCACAAACATAAGTGAAAGACTTCCATTATCTGTACCGAAAACTGAATCGGCAGTAACAAACATTTTCACACATTTCGACATGGAATCGAATATATTGTCATCTGTTATAACATTTGTGGAGACAAATGCCTGAATAGAATCTGTAATTGACAATCCAAGGTATTCATTCAGCAGCATTACTTCATTTTTCTCAATTACTCCGTCATTTTCAGCAATATATATCATATATTTCATAAGTGTAAGCTGCAAATAATCATGCAGCGACATTCCTGT
>JALCDN010000065.1 GCA_022641595.1 Ruminococcus sp.
TAAGGTTCGGGCATAGTGTCATAACGTCGCTTGTAATCCTGACTTTGTTGCAGAGAACGATATCGGCGTCGCCAATACGCTGAGCCGCAAGTTCGTTTGGGGTAAAATCGTAGCATGAAACGCAGCCGAAGTCCTCAAAGCATTTATAGTCAAGGTCATAATTCATAGTCATAGTTTTCCAGTCAAGAATAACGATATGCATTATTTAGCACCCTCTGATTGTAAGATTAATTTTCGGAGTTGTCCGAAGAAGCGGAATTATTATTATCCGGATCTGCAATTTCCTTAGCAGAAGATTTTTCTGAGATTACTTTTTCGTTCAGTTCCGGGTGCTTTTTGTTATAAATAATGGATGAAATGAAAGCTGTTATCAAAAGTACAAATTCGACAATACCGACAGCGTAGAAAAGAGTACGGCTGTCTGAGAGCCATATTGTCAGAGAGAAAGGAATAGCGACAGCCATAATTAGCTGATAAGGTTTTTTATTTTTTGAGAACAGATATGCAAAAAGGAAGAGAGCAATGCAGGCAAATACAAGATGTACCGGAAAAGGGAAAGGGAAAAGATTCGGTTGTACAACTTCAGTAGTATTCATAGTAATATACTCCATAACCGTATAGAACGGTGCCTGCATTACGGCTGAGGCAAGCCAAAAATAGCAAATAAAAACAGTAACACATTACAGTATAACATATAACGCTGAATTTTTCAATAGTTTTTATCTTTAAAGAATGAAAATAATGGCATATGAAATAAAATTTATAGCAATTAAGGCATCTATTGAAATGTATTCAGAGAAATTATTTTTCTGTTTCTGAGAGTAATTTTTTTCGGAACATGAGAGCGGCCTGTTCTTGTTTGTTGTCGCCGAAAGTGTAGTAGATTTTATCCTTTAGAGCATCAGGAAGGTATTGCTGTTTAACATAGTGATTTGGAAAATCATGTGGATATAGGTAGTGCTGACCGGTAACAGCCGCACCGTTTCCATCAAAGTGTTTATTCTGTAGATGTCGTGGAAAGTCAAGAGCATTGCATTCTTTCAGATCAGAAAGAGCGGCATCCATAGCAAGGTAGGCACTGTTTGACTTTGGTGCGGTAGCAAGGAGGATAACAGCTTGAGCAATAGGAATCCGAGCTTCAGGAATACCAAGTTGTAAAGCTGAATCTACACATGATTTGACGATTGTAATTGCCTGTGGGTAAGCAAGGCCAACATCTTCGCAGGCGATAACGAGAAGTCTTCGTGAAAGGGAAATAATATCGCCAGCATCAATAAGTCTTGCTGCGTAGTGAATAGCGGCGTTTTCATCAGAGCCTCTTATTGATTTTTGCAAAGCAGAGAGAATGTCATAATGCTGGTCGCCGTCACGGTCATAGCGCATATTGCTGTGCTGAGTCAGTTCTTTGACAGATTCTTCTGTTATTTTGATTTTACCAGAATTATTTTCGGCACAGAGAACGCTGAGTTCAACCGTATTAATAGCTTTTCTCACATCTCCGCCACAGCCGAACGCTATTATATCGCAGCAGTTTTCTGTAATATCGAGTTCGCAGCCGATTTCCTGTGCACAAAGTCTGAAAGCTCTTTTCACAGCACTTTTCATATCATTGGCGATTATTGGTTTAAATTCAAAAACTGTGCTTCGACTAAGAACGGCATTGTATACGGCAAAGTATGGGTTTTCGGTAGTTGATGCAATAAGAGTGATGTCGCCTTTTTCGATATATTCAAGCAGGCTTTGCTGTTGTTTCTTATTAAAATACTGGATTTCGTCGAGGTAAAGCAGGATACCGTTGTCGGCAGCGAAAGTGCCAATATCTGAAATAACGTCTTTGATGTCAGCAATAGTGGCATTAGTTCCGTTGAGTTTGTAAAGGCTCATTCCGCAGTTTTCAGCAATAATTCCGGCAACAGTAGTTTTGCCGACACCTGATGGACCATAAAAAATTAGATTTGGGATATGACCGCTTTCGATAATTTTTCTGAGTGGCTTGTTAATTCCGAGAATATGTTCCTGACCAACGACGTCATCAAGAGTTTTTGGGCGGATTTTATCGGCTAATGGTGCGGACATTGGTTTCACTCCTTTGCATAATCACATATGAGTATTATATTTTATTCTGAATGATGTAAGAAATCATTTGATATCAATTTTCCAATAATAGCGGCGTGAAGACTGTGGAAAATCGTTAAGGACTCCATGTTCCGGATCATAGAAAATTCCGTCACAGAATAGTGACCAGTGCCAGCAGCGAGGTGTTTCAAGGCTGAGCAAACAAAGCGTAGGAAGCTCTGATTTATCGAAGACTTGAATACGTTCGTTTGAAATAGAAAATCCTGAATTTTTGAGAACATCTTTCATTTCTCTGAGAGTAGTTTCCTTATAATTGCCGAGAATATTGCAAATATATTCTGGTGATGCAGAAAGAAGCATTGCAAGGACTGCCTGACCGCATTGAAGGTCAGTAGGTTCGTGTATATAATTTATATTCATTTTTACCTCTGATTAATGAAGCAATGTATGAGACTTGTGCATTGTTTGCATTAATGATACCATTAAGAACTTGTTCTAAAAGTGAAAGGACGGACATAATGTCCGCCCTTAGGAAACCCGCACAAAGACAGACGGGTAATTTTGCACTAAAAAGTGAGAAATGAGATGGCGTTACTTATATAGAGGAAATTTCTTGCATATAGCATTAACGCCGGCACGGATTTCGTCAGCTTTGTTTTCGAAATCTGTAGCGCAAAGGAAAATGTATTCAGCAATTTTTTCCATTTCTTCAACGCCGAGACCTCTTGTAGTAACAGCAGGAGTACCGATTCTTACACCACTTGTAACGAAAGGCTTTTCAGGGTCGTTGTGAATAGCATTTTTGTTTACAGTTATATAAACTTCGTCAAGACGGTGTTCAAGTTCCTTACCTGTGATGTTGAATGGACGAAGGTCAACGAGCATAAGGTGGTTGTCAGTGCCGCCCGAAACAAGGTTGAATCCTCTTTTAAGGAGACCGTCAGCAAGAGCTTTTGCATTTTCAACAATACGTTTCTGGTAGTCCTTGAATTCGGGCTTCAGAGCTTCGCCGAAGCATACGGCCTTAGCAGCGATGATGTGCATAAGAGGGCCGCCTTGAGTTCCTGGGAATATAGCGGAATTGATTTTCTTTGCGAGAGCCTCGTCATTAGTAAGAATAAGACCGCCTCTTGGACCTCTGAGAGTTTTATGTGTAGTAGTTGTAGTTATATCTGCATAAGGGACAGGGGATTCATGAAGACCTGCTGCAACAAGACCGGCAATGTGAGCCATATCGACCATAAGCAGAGCACCTACTGATTTTGCAATCTGAGAAAGTCTCTTGAAGTCGATAGCTCTTGGGTAAGCACTTGCACCTGCAACGATGAGCTTAGGTTTGTTTTCGTCAGCAAGCTTCTGGATTGTATCATAATTTATAGTTTCTGTTGAGTCGTCAAGGCCATAAGAAATGAAGTTGAAATATTTACCCGAAAGGTTTACAGGTGAACCGTGTGTGAGGTGACCGCCGTCCGCAAGGCTCATACCGAGAACGGTGTCGCCCGGTTTTAAAACAGCGAAATATGCGGCAGTGTTAGCCTGAGCACCTGAGTGAGGCTGAACATTGGCAAATTTTGCACCAAAAAGCTTTTTAGCTCTTTCAATAGCGATAGTTTCTATAATGTCGACGCATTCGCAACCGCCGTAGTAACGTTTACCCGGATAGCCTTCAGCGTATTTGTTAGTGAGAACCGAGCCCATAGCAGCCATAACAGCAGGTGAGACAATGTTTTCACTTGCGATAAGTTCAAGATTTCTCTGTTGTCTTGCAAGTTCCTTAGCCATAGCCTGACCGACCTCAGGGTCAGCATTAGAAACGAAACCTATAGTATCCATTAAATCGTTGTACATTTTAAAAGCTCCTTTATAAAAACAATATATACATCAAATTATACAACAATTTTCAAATAATTTCAATAGGAATAAGGAAAAAAAGATTTTTATTTGAAGAAAAATGTAGTGCAAAAGAGAAAAAAATATGTTATAATTACAATAAATGTGCAAATTTGAAGAAATAATGTGCACTGCTGAATAAGAAGATGTTGTACATTTACGGAGGATATTATGAGAATAAGACACAAACCATGGGCAAAGCCGGAGCTTGACGCTTGTCCGTTCTGCATACATTCGCCGCAGGACTGCAAGGGAAAATGGAATACAGTTTTCAAGGATAATTCAAAGCCATTGTATGTTGAGCTTGGATGCGGCAAGGGCGGATTCATATCGCAGATAGCTGTGATGCACCCTGAAATAAATTTTATCGCAATGGATATAAAAAATGAAATGCTTGGACTTGCAAAACGTAATCTTGAGAAGGCTTATGAAAGCATAGGCAGAGAACCTGACAACGTAAAAATTGCAATACAGAACATAGAAAATATGGAAAGTGCCTGGGACGAAAATGACAGAGTAGACAGAATCTATATAAATTTCTGCAATCCTTGGCCAAAGAAAAGACATAAAAAACGCAGACTCACGCATACTCGTCAGCTTATGGTGTATAAGAAATTTTTAAAGGGAGAACTGTGGTTTAAAACCGATGATGACGAACTGTTTGAGGAGTCGCTTGAATATTTTGCAGAGGCAGGATATAAAATAAAATTCAGTACGCATGACCTGCACTCCGAAAGCAAATTTGAAAATATAATTACTGAGCATGAAAAGATGTTTACAGATGAGGGCAAAAAAATAAAATTTTTGATTGCAGTATTACCTGATGGAGAGTAATTGAAATGGAATTTTTGAAGAATTTTGGTAAATTCACTTTTGGCGGCGGACATTTTCTTGTTGCCGGAACAGGCAATCTCAACGGTACAGCAGGAAATACCGAAAGTATAACCGTAAATGCAGACCTTGCAGATATGTCTGCCAACAATTCTTATAATGGAATCCACTGTGTGCTAAACGACAGCGTTTTGCATCTGATGCTTGATTATAAAGAGCTGTCTTGTGATTCTTATACGGCTATTCTTAAACTTATTTTTGAAAAAGAGTATGGTGCAGAATTTTCAGGAATTATAATAGAACCTGATAAAGAATATGATTTTGTAAATAACGATGAGTCAGATTCAGTTCAAAGCAACAGCATTCTGAGTTCTGTAAGTTTTACTGTTGCTGCCGACGCTGTTAAGATTAACCCGGAGCTTGAAACAGAGCTTCATTGTAAGTGTGAGCCGTCAGCTTTAAAAGAAAGCTTTGAGAAAAAGTATGAATGGTATAAATCAATAATTTTCAATGCATATAAGATGTATGGAATATTCATAACAAAGGTGTATTTTAATAAACTTGATGATGCTGAAAAAAATGAATTATGGAAGAATTATTTTTTACAGCACCTTGCACTGGAAAATGAGTGTGGTTTGGACTGCAATAAAATCAAAGCAGAAGATATGTTTGTGCAACAAACAGATGGTTTTTGCATTAAGGATAGATGTGCAATTGCAGATAAACTTATAGAATGCTTAATAGAAAATTCTTTGAGAAGCTGTGTGCCGATAACAGCAATAGCTTCGTTTTATTCCGACTTATTTTCTGTGCAGAATCAGATAGTTGACGCAAAAGAACCTTGGAACGGAAATTATAAAATCAATTATCTGCTTTATATAGTAATGCACATTACAAAGTTCATTCGTAACGGTTGGTGTAACGTGAAGAAATCTGAAAATTCTTCCGAAAGTATTGCAAATTATATTACAAACACAAAAAAGTATGCAGTATTTATGTCCCGTGACAAGTCAGATGTAACGATGATATTTACTAACAGTGGCAGTAAATCGTGCGGATATCGGATTTCTTTTGAAAATTGCAGCTTTGAAAATCGCTTATTCAGTAAGATTGAAACGTCGGGACTTAATGATGCAAAAATTTCGTCAAAGAATTGCTTCAATTATGTAAATGTTGAAAAGCTTGAAGAAAATGAAATGTTTATTACTGTAAAGCCGTTTTCTGTAGTTACATTGACAACTTTAAACGCTGCGCTTGTAAATGGTGTCAATACAGTTGAGCAAACGGTTTATAATCTGGAAAGACTTTGCCTTCCGTATAATGACAGCTTTTTCTATGACGATGAATTTATACAAAGACGATGTGCGGCTGCAATGCTTATGATGTCCGAAAACGGCAGCTTCAAGGCAGAAACGCTGGCAGATGAACGCTTTGTCTGTCAGACTGAAGAAAACAACGATAATAATTATGATGCAAAAGCCACTGTTACAGCATTTATAGGTGATAATTCATGGGCAAATTATCAGGTTGAAGTGAAATTTATGATGATACCTCATATACCTGAAAATTTTGTTGGCATCGGAATAAGATATAATTCTTCACATTGTGGAGTCGCACTAAAGCTTTATTGTAGCGGAGACTGGGAAATTATTATAAGTGACGAAATCGTTGCAAGTGGAAAAACATACTTTTTGCGTATGAATGAATGGAACACACTCAGAATTATGGCTTTGGGAAATGCGTATATCGTGCAGCTTGATGGTAAGGAAATTGCAAATTACATTGAAAAAGAAGCTATGCAGACTTATGGCAGAGCAGTATTTCTGAGTGCACATTATAAGAACAGGTTTAAGGACTTTGTTGCTGAGCCTGTTTACGGAATGCGTATGTATGCAGATTTAATAGATGCTACGGATAAAGGTGTTAAATACAGCGGAATAATTTCAATTGACACAAAAGCTTCAACGAGATTCAGTAATTCATCGTGTGTGAAGCTTCAAAAGGAATCAGGATTTTCCGTTACATATATGGGATACGGATTTGCTCTTTGCGGAACATCAACCGATGCCGTTATAAGCATAGCTCTTGACGGAGATATAATTGAGGACAGTATTTGTGTTGCAAACAGTAGTTTCCGACAGTCGTTTTACAGAAATGATTCTGTTGAAAAGGGAATACATAAGGTCAAGGTATATGTAAAAAGCGGACAAATAGAACTTGATTCAATAAATGTATTCACAGATTCTGCCGAGCGAAGAAAAGCAGTTGTGATTACTGATGATGCAAGCGGAAAAAAGCTCAACAAAGCAAATGTTACAAAAGCAGCAGCTGTAGCGGCGGCAGGTGTTTCTGCAGCTATTATAATGAGTAAACTTCGGGGCAAAAGAAAAAAATAAAACAAAAAAATATAAGCGGCTATTGTCAACTAAATTTAAAATAGAGGTTGACAATAGCTGCTTTGTGTGTTATAATTCAATTGTAAAAAGCTGACTTTGTCAGAAAATAGGAAGGTCATCTCTAAGAAAAGAGAGACCAAAATTGAATGGAGAATAATTATGGAGAAAAGCAAAAACTCAAAAATTGATGTAAGGAGTCTTATAATGATTCCGATGATGTCAGCGATTATTGCTGTATGCTCGTGGATTTCTATCCCTATGACGGTTCCGTTTACGTTGCAGATATTTGGAATCTACTGTGCATTGGGAATGCTTGGCGGAAAAAATGGTACTATTTCTGTAGTAGTCTACATAATGCTTGGATTGGTAGGAGTTCCTGTATTTGCAGGATTCAGCAGCGGTATAAGCACAATTTTAGGTCCAACAGGGGGCTATATACTTGGTTTTGCAGGTTCAGCACTTGTATACTGGCTTATAACAAAAATTTTTGGCTCAAAGATTTACATTAAGGCAATTGCAATGCTAATTGGACTTTTGGTATGCTATGCTTTTGGTACAATCTGGTTTATCATTGTATATGGAAAGAATAATGGTTCAGTAAGCATTGCAACGGCACTGAGCTGGTGTGTTATACCTTACATAATTCCGGATTTAGTCAAAATTTTCCTTGCACTTGTTATTTCTGACAGGGTTATGCACTATATGCCGTCAGTAGCCGCAAAGCAGTAATTAAGATGCAGCATAGTAAATATTAAAACATGACAAAAACTACCGGATATGATGATTTATCCGGTAGTTAATTTTATATACAATTTTCTCAGTCTCTTGATGGGTATTTTATTGGATTGCTATAAGCTCAAGATATTCAGCAGGTACGATTTCAGTAAGCCACACCTTGTTTACTGAAAAGTAAAATTTGTGTCCATCTGATATCATTTCAGCTGTATCAATTTTAAAAACAACAGCCTTGCCGTGTCTGCTACCAACATTGAGTGCGGTATTATAATCAGTTGATAAGTGAACGTATAGTCTTGATTTTGGAAGAAGTCCATTTTGAAGTATAGATGATACATATTTTTCACCTGTGCCATGATAGAGAATATCCGGCGGAACAGATTCTTCAAGCTCAACATCAACATGAATTGAATGTCCTTGGTTTGCTCTTATCAGTGTTTTGTCATCATTAAAAGAATATCGCTGTTTGTTATCGTTTGCAACAATATCTTCAAGCATATCCATGTCAAATTTTTGCTGTTTATTTATACCGTTTATCAGTTCGGACACATTTGCCCAACCGTGCTTATCAAGTGTAATGCCAATAACTTCTGGCTTATGGCGGAGTATCAATGCTAAAAATTTACTTGTATCAGATGTTTTCATAATTATCCTTTCTCGAAAGTTATTTGTAAATATCTCTTAAGGTTACCTCTAAAATAAAACATAAGCCTGTATTCAGCAAATAAACTAAATACAGGCTTTAAAATATGGCAGGGGCAGAAGGACTTGAACCCTCGGCACGCGGTTTTGGAGACCGCTGCTCTACCAACTGAGCTATACCCCTATTAATATTATCGTTTACGACTTAATTATTATATCATTGATGAATCCATTTGTCAAGGGATTTCTGAAAAAAAACAAAAAAATTTTGTAACTATGGAAATGTGGGGAAAAGTATGTTATAATTATTAGGTTTGTTGAATGCTTTGCAGATTGTTGAAAGGTAAAGGCATATTAGTATAAGGCTTATATGGCATCTTTAAAGAGATTCCCATAATGAAATGCCGGAAAAATATTCAGACAAATTGCAAAGAAGATTTTAAGTGCGAAAGGAAAAATTTGAATTATATGAGCATATATCTCGATAATGCGGCTACCACAAAGCCTTGTGCTGCTGCAATTGATGAAATAAACAGGGGACTTACCGAATTATACGGCAATCCATCTTCGCTTCATTCTAAAGGACTACAGGCTCAGCTTGCGGTAGATGAGGCAAGAAAAATTATTGCAGGTTCAATTGGCTGTGATAGCAGGGAATTATATTTTACATCCGGAGCAACTGAAAGCAATAACATGGCAGTAAGAGGTACTGTCGCTGCATATGGTAAACGTAAGCCAAAAATAATTACAACTACGGTTGAACACGCATCAATCCGTGAAACGATAAATGAACTCGAAATGAAGGGTTTCGAGGTTATAAGAATTGCTCCAAGAAAAAACGGAGAATTTGTTCCTCAGGACTTCATAGAGGCTATTGATGAGAAAACCTGCCTTATATCAATGATGCTTGTCAATAACGAAAACGGTTATATTCTTCCCGTAAAAGAGGTTTTCAGTGCAGTAAAGCGTAAATTTCCTGATGTCATAACGCATTGTGACTGCGTTCAGGGATTTATGAAACTTAATATCAACGTAAAAGAACTTTCTGCTGACCTTATATCACTAAGTGCACATAAAATTCACGGAGCAAAGGGTGTTGGTGCATTATACATTAAAAAAGGAACAAGAGTTGTCCCAATTATCACTGGCGGTAAACAGGAAAAAGGAATACGTTCCGGAACAGAAAGCGTTCCTTTGATACTTGGATTTGGTGCGGCAGTCAAATATATGTCATCTGATATAACTCAGCGTTTCGGGCAGCTTAAAGAGCTTAAAAGTTTTCTGCTTGGAAATATTAAGAAAATTGATGGTATAAATTTGAACTCAGCCGAAAATGCGTCTCCATACATTGTTAATATTTCAGTTTGCGGAATACGTTCGGAAATTCTGCTGCATTTTCTTGAAGAACGTGAAATTTATGTTTCAAGCGGTTCGGCTTGCTCAAAAGGAGCACAAAGCGGAGTACTTGAGCAATTCGGAGTGAGTCGCACAGATGCAGACAGCGCAATAAGAATAAGCATGAATGCTTCAACAACTAAGGACGAGCTTCTGACTTTTGTATCTTCACTTGCTGATGCAAAACAGAGAATTATGAGTGCCTGATAAAAATAGTGAATGTTAAATCGAAAGGATTATTTATGAAAGAAATTATTCTTGTAAAATATGGAGAAATGGCTTTAAAAGGACTTAATAAAAATACTTTTGAGGACATTATTGTAAAAAATATTAAACGCCGACTCAAGTCAGTCGGAAAATTTATATGCTCAAAATCACAGTCTACAATTTATATTGAACCTGATGATGAAAATTTCAGACTTGATGATGCTGTAGAAAAGCTAAAAAATGTTTTTGGAATAGCTGCACTTTGCAGAGCGTGTACCTGTGAAAAGGATTTCGGCGATATATGCACAAAAAGTAATGATTACCTTCAAGAGGTTCTGACAAATGCAAAAACATTTAAGGTGACCTCAAAAAGAGCAGATAAAGCTTTTCCTATGAAATCACCTGAAATATGTACGGAACTTGGGGCATTTCTGCTTGAAAAATTTCCTCACCTTAAAGTCGATGTTCAGAACCCGG
Organism: Ruminococcus sp.; assembly: GCA_022641595.1. Taxonomy (GTDB): domain Bacteria; phylum Bacillota; class Clostridia; order Oscillospirales; family Ruminococcaceae; genus Ruminococcus. The sequence goes on from JALCDN010000065.1 coordinate 10,650, forward strand.
AAATTACTGTTACTGTTGAAATAAGAGACAAAAATGCTTTTGTTCATGCAGAAAACATAAAGGGTGCAGGAGGACTTCCGGTTGGAAGCAGCGGCAACGCAATGCTGCTTTTGTCAGGAGGTATTGACAGTCCGGTTGCAGGCTATATGATGGCTAAGAGAGGAATACATATTTCTGCAATTCACTATGTAAGCCCGCCTTATACTTCTGAAAGAGCAAGACTCAAGGTTGAGCAGCTGTGTGAGAAAATAACTGATTATTGCGGAAATATCGCATTCTTTTGTGTCCCGTTTACAGAGCTTCAGGAAGCTATCAAGAAAAATTGCCCTGAAGAATATTTTACAATTATTATGCGCAGACTTATGATGGAGATTGCTCAGAGAATCAGCGAAAAATATGAATGTATGGCTCTTATTACCGGCGAAAGTGTTGGTCAGGTTGCAAGCCAGACAATGCAGGCTATTGCGTGTACTGATGCAGTGTGCAGAATACCGGTTTTCCGTCCGCTTATAGGAATGGACAAAACCGAAATAATAGAGATTTCAAGAAAAATTGATACTTTTGATATTTCTACCCTTCCATATGAGGATTGCTGTACTGTTTTTACTCCTCGTCACCCGAGGGTTCACCCACACCTTGAGGAGGTTGAAAAAGCTCAGAACAAGTTCGATTTTGAACCGCTTATCGCTGAGGCTGTTGAAAAAACAGAAATGAAAGTCTTTGAGTTTGAAGCGTAAAATTAGAATGATACTTAAATTCAATTGCAATTTATTGTGCAAAATATATAAAAACAGGGGACGATATTGTGAACAATTGTACAAATCTTGAATATAGTTCCGAAAAACTTGACAAAACGGCTTCAAATGTTGTAAAATTGTTATTGCAAAGGGGTTGGCATGTGGCTTTCGCCGAAAGCTGCACAGGCGGTCTGCTTTCACAAACCATTACTTCGGTGCCGGGTGCCTCTGCCGTTTACGAACTTGGAATATGCACCTATGCCAACAGAATTAAAAATAAATTTCTTGGCGTACCAAATGATATGCTGGATTCTTTCGGCGCTGTAAGTCCTGAAGTAGCTCTGGCTATGGTAAGTGGTCTCAGCAGGTGCTCAGATGCTGAAATATGCGTTTCAGTTACAGGTATTGCAGGTCCTGATGGCGGTACTCCTGAAAAACCTGTCGGTACTGTATGGCTTGGCTTCTATGTTAATGGCAAGACCTTTACACGACTTCCGGAGCTTTGGCTGCTCAAAAATAAAAGCAGGGGTAATATCAGACTCGCAGCAGCAAATTACGCTTTTGGCATTATTGAGGAAATTCTGACGGAGGATTTTTAATGAGCGATAAGGATTATTATGACAACTCGCCTGATTCCAACTTTTCAGACAACAATGCCGATAACCGTAATGTAATTACATCAGAGAATAAAAACAATTCTGCGTCCGAAATTTCTGACACTCAGAGTTTTAATGATGATGACTGGGAAGATGAAATCGCTCAGCGTATTTCAAAAAGAGTTAAAAAAGTTAAGGAAAAACAAATGAGCAACTCTTCTGCTGACGATAATCTGGTTTCCTTGCTCGATTCAGTCCGTGAAAATAATAACACCGAAACTTCCTCTGATTTAAATGTTACAGATCATTCTGCTACTAAGGATTCTGATTTATTCATAAATAAGAATAATCAAGCTCCCAAAGATAATATAATGAACAAACAAGCTAATACTGAAAATCAAAGCTTTACGGAAAATTATGATGGTATCCAAAAAACTTCACCAGTCAGTAAGTATAGTTCTGATTCTGACAATCCTGCTTACGAAGAAAAAATAACTTCTGATACAGAAAAATCCAAAATGAAAAAACACAAAAAAGCTAAGAAATCACTTAAACAAAAATTCGTTGACCTTTTTCCAAACCGTTCAGACGGTTTCCTTGAAAAAATTCGCAAAGTCGTATTTTTAGCTTCAATTACAGCTATTTGTATCTGTAGTTATATAATTATTGATTACTATGTTGACAATAATCATACCCAAGGCGTTTATGAGGACATTATGTCCGATTATTCTGCTGTTGAAAATAGTCAGTCTTCATCTGTCGCTGATACCGATAATCAGCATTGGTCACTCCTTAGTGGTGCTGAAAAGCTACTTTCAATCAACAATGACGTTGTCGGCGTTATAAATATTCCTGGCACAGATATAAACTATCCGGTTCTTCAAGGCAAAGACAACACGGAATACCTTAATAAGAATATTAATGGTGAGGAAGCAAGGGCAGGTGCTATTTTCCTCGATTACAGAAATAATTTCGACAGAGTCGTAAACGGCAAGCTTGCTGCTGAAAACTCAGGAAACCTTATTATCTATGGTCACGAAATGGCAACGGGCAAAATGTTCGGTCAGCTTAAAAACTATAAGGACTATTACAGTTTCTATGGCGAACATCCGATTATCGAACTTA
>JALCDN010000066.1 GCA_022641595.1 Ruminococcus sp.
CTTATAATGTGTACTGCATCAATAATATATACCGGTGTAAGCAAACAGCCACTTATATTATTTTAAAAAATGCGCTATGTTATTTATAACATAGCGCATTTAAAAACATATTTCAATGAAAGCTTAAATAATGAAAAGCTTTAGATTAAGCAAGTTCAGCGAAGTACTTGATAGTTCTTACCATCTGGCTTGTGTATGAGTTTTCATTATCATACCATGAAACAACCTGAACTTCATAGAGGTCGTCAGTGATCTTAGAAACCATTGTCTGAGTGGAATCAAAAAGTGAACCAAATCTCATACCGATAACATCAGAAGAAACAATTGGATCTTCGTTGTAGCCGAATGACTGTGAAGCAGCAGCCTTCATAGCAGCGTTGATGCCTTCCTTAGTAACGTTAGCACCCTTAACAACAGCAGTAAGGATAGTAGTAGAACCTGTAGGAACAGGAACTCTCTGAGCTGAACCGATGAGCTTGCCATTGAGTTCAGGAATAACAAGACCGATAGCCTTAGCAGCACCAGTAGAGTTAGGAACGATGTTAGCAGCGCCAGCTCTTGCTCTTCTGAGGTCACCCTTTCTGTGAGGACCGTCAAGAATCATCTGATCGCCTGTGTAAGCGTGGATAGTTGACATAATACCGCTCTGGATAGGAGCGTAATTGTTAAGAGCATTAGCCATAGGAGCGAGGCAGTTTGTAGTGCATGAAGCAGCAGAGATAATAGTATCTTCAGAAGTAAGAGTCTTCTCATTTACAGAGAAAACGATAGTCTTAAGATCGCTGCCTGCAGGAGCAGAAATAACAACCTTCTTAGCACCGGCATCGATATGAGCCTGTGACTTTTCCTTAGAGCAGTAGAAACCTGTACATTCAAGAACTACGTCAACACCGATTTTGCCCCAAGGGAGTTCAGCAGCGTTAGCCTTAGCATAAATAGTAAGCTTCTTACCGTCAACAGTAAGAGTACCGGCTTCATCATCAGCCTCAACAGTGTGGAGACCTTCACCGATCTTACCGCAGTAACCGCCCTGAGCAGTATCATACTTAAGAAGATGAGCAAGCATAGAAGGCTTAGTAAGATCGTTTATAGCAACAACCTCGTAACCTTTAGCGCCGAACATCTGTCTGAATGCAAGACGGCCGATACGACCGAAACCATTAATAGCAACTTTAACTGACATTGGATATACCTCCTAAAATTATTTACGAACTTATTATACACTGAAACGGAAAAATTTTCAAGGGGTTAGATAAAAAAATAACAATTTTTTCAATAATCAGACGATTTGCACAACTATGTTGAAAATAAATGTTTATAGTGTACAAAATAACTTGAATTATCATTATTCTCTTCCATTTTGAATGAAAATGGGTTATAATGAATAGAAAGTAAGTTTCGGGGGTGAAGATTTGTGGAGGATTATTTAAATTGTCTTGAAAATGTGTTTGAAAATGCAGGACTTTGTTGCTTTATTTTTAAAAAAGACGGCAGAGTTTTCTGGAAAAGCAGTAAAGCATATCAGCTTTTCCCCGCAATATCAAATTTTTCAGAAATAGAAGAATATAATGGAAAGTGTAGCGTTTCAAATGGAATTGTGACTTTTAAAGGAGAAATTTCGCCAATAAATGAATCAGGACTGTATGCTGTTACTTTTAAGGACGATTTATCGGAAAAATACAGAAATTCTATTATATCATATATTGATAATTGCGATGCAATACTGCGTATTACAGCATCATCAATATCATCATCACTGGCAATTTTGAATGAATCAACAGAATTGAAAAATTTTTCCTCATCAGGACCATATCTTGATTCTATTATGAAGAATTGCTGTAACCTTATGAGAATACAAAATTATAATAATGAAATAAAAGCATTTCTGAATAGCGATTGTGATAAAACCGAAATTTGTGAGCTCAATGCGGTTCTTGATGAATTTTGTGATGAGTCACAGGAATATCTTAAAAATCGTTGTATTATTAAATTTATAAAAGCAGATGCAAAAGAATATGATCCTCTTGTCAAACTGAATAAAAATCATTTTATTTTTTTGCTGTTGAGTTTAATAAGAATTTTACTAAAATGCAATCCGCATTCAATTGAATTTAAAATAGATGAAAACTTAAGCTTTGATAAAAAAAATGCTATAATAAAAGTTTCCATTGACTCACCTTTTAATTCCAATGAAAAATCTATTACGCCAGAAAACTTTATATCATTAGTATATGCTGATGCGCTGAATGTGACAATTAAGCCTATAACCGATAGCAACGCAATTGAAATAACCATACCTGTAAGTAATGATGGAAAGCTACAGTTCAGATCTGCTACGCAAAATAATGATTATAAAGACACATTTACTCCATATGCTATTATGCTTGCCGATCTGAACGACGAACGACTTTTCTATTAAATGTTAATTTATTTTTTTCAATTATCAAATAATTTTCAAGCATCTTTCACAAAAAAAATTCGGACATTTGTTGACAATTCACGAAAAAAGTAATATAATATAAAATACAATATTGAATTTTTCGGAGATGTTTATGGATCAGAATTACGAAATTGAAAGAAAGTTTCTTATAAAAATTCCAGATGTTAAAAATCTTGATGCTGCAGAAAAGCTTGATATAACTCAGATTTATCTGAATGATGGTGAAAATGGTCTGCAAAGACGAATCAGACGTATTATGCATAATAATGATGTCAGATTTTATTATACCGAAAAAAATTTCATTACAGCTGTAACAAGAATCGAAAATGAAAAAGAAATTTCTTTGGAAGACTACAACTCAATGCTTATCCAAAAAAAAATCGATTGTCCTGTTATCAGAAAAGTAAGATATAATTTTATTTTTCAAAATCAGAATTTTGAAATGGATGTGTATGATTTCAGCAATGAATTTGCTACATTGGAACTTGAACTTGAAAATCCAGAACAGATTATTCATTTTCCTGAATGTATAAAGGTTCTGAAAGAAGTTTCCAATGATAGCCGCTATTCAAATGCATCACTTGCAAAAGCAGGCAATTTTCCGAATAATTCTTAAAGCAATGTGTAAATTCTACGACTTTTTTGCAATTTTTTATCTGATAAAGCAGTATTTTTAATTGCTTAAATACAATACGATGAGAAATTTGTCTTGCTTTGTTACAAAAGTTTTTTGCTTTATCGTCTTAAACAATAATTGGAAAGTGAAATTTTTTATGTCAGAAAAATGCATTACCGATCTATCAATCGAACAGACTTCAGCCCTGTTCGGTACCTATGATTCGAATATTGAACAAATCAGCAGGGAATATAATGTTTCTGTTGTCAACAGGCAAAGCGAAATTAAAATCAAGGGTGAACCTGCTAATGTTGAGGACGCTTCAAAGGCTATTGAAGCTCTGCTTTATATGTCCGCCTGCGGTCACGATATAAGCGGACAATCTGTAAGATATGCCACTTCAATGGTCGCCGATGGCTCACAACAGCAAATCTCACAGCTTAGCGGCGATGGAATCTGCGTCACTTTAAGTGGGAAAATAGTGCGTCCAAGGACAGTTGGACAAAAACAATACGTTGAAGCTATCAAAAATAATACGATAGTTCTTGGCGTAGGTCCTGCCGGCACAGGAAAAACTTATCTCGCTGTTGCTATGGCTGTCAAAGCTTTTAAAAATCATGAGATTAAAAAAATTATTCTTACACGTCCTGCTGTTGAGGCAGGTGAAAAGCTTGGATTTCTTCCTGGTGACTTGCAGGATAAGGTAGACCCATATCTGAGACCTCTTTATGACGCTTTGTTCGATATGTTCGGTGCGGACAGCTTTCAGCGATATATGGAAAAAGGTATCATTGAAGTAGCTCCACTTGCATATATGCGTGGCAGAACCCTTGATGAGGCATTTATCATTCTCGACGAAGCACAGAATACTACCTCCGAACAGATAAAAATGTTTCTTACAAGACTCGGCACTGAAAGCCGTATGGTTCTTACAGGTGACGTTACACAGGTTGACTTGCCTGAAGCTAAAAAATCAGGACTCGTTGAAGCTATGAAAATTCTTAATGGAATAGACGATATATACATTCATCGTTTTACTGAAAAAGATGTCGTGAGACATAAGCTTGTTCAGGAAATTATTAAAGCATATGAAAAACATTCTACAAGGGGAGAAAACAAAAATGGCTAAATTAAAAGTTTATGTTAAAAATAATCAGACTGAAGTAAAGGTTCCGGTTGGAATACGACTTCTAATTCGCCGCTGCTGTCAGGCAGTTTTGGCTACTGAAAAATTTAAATATGATGCCGAGGTAAGTGTATCATTTGTAAGCAATGAGGAAATTAAAAGCCTCAACAGCGTTTATCGCCATAAAGACAGCGTTACCGATGTTCTTTCTTTTCCGCTTACAAGTGACGGAGAATATGAAATCAGTCAGGAAAGCGGCTTCGTAATGCTTGGCGATGTCGTTATTTCTCTTGAAACTGCTGTAAAACAGTCACAGAATTACGGACATTCTCTTGAAAGAGAAATCGGATTTCTTACAGTTCACTCAATGCTCCATCTGCTCGGATATGACCATGAGACAAGTCCTCTTGATGAACGTATAATGCGTGAAAAAGAAGAATCTGTCCTCGAAAAGCTCGGAATCTCAAGAGATACAACATTTGTTGTGGGAGATACGGATAAATGACAAAATCAGTTTTCGTTACAATTGCAGGTCGTACAAATGCAGGAAAATCTTCACTTCTCAACGTCCTTGTAGGCGAAAAAATCGCTTCTGTCAGCAGTAAGCCGCAAACTACAAGAACCCGTATTACCGGCATCAGAAACATAGGCGATACTCAGCTCGTTTTCTTTGATACGCCGGGTCTTCATAAGCCGAAAAATAAACTTAGCGAACATATGCTAAAAACAGTAAAAGAGTCAATTACTGACATTGATGCGGTTCTTTTTATGATGGACTGCACCAAAAAACCAACAGAACAGGAAATTGAGCTTCTCAAATCTTTTAATACCGATAAAATGCCTGTTATACTCGTACTTAATAAAATTGATCTGCTTGAAAACAAATCAGATCTTGCAGGTATTATTTCATCTATTAGCTCGGAAATTGATTTCGTAACTGTTATTCCGATAAGCGTCAAGGAAAATAACGGAATAGATATTGTTCAGGAGGAACTGCTTAAGCTTGCTACAGAGTCACCGCATTTCTTTCCTGATGAAATGATCACAGACCAGCCCGAAAAGGTTATTGCTGGCGAAATGATTCGTGAAAAGCTTCTTATTATGTTAAGTGATGAAGTGCCGCACGGAATAGCTGTTGCTGTTGAAACTATGACAGAACGTGATGATAAAGACATACTTGACATAAGTGCCGTAATCTATTGCGAAAAAGAATCACATAAAGGAATTGTTATCGGAAAAGACGGTGCTATGCTCAAAGCCGCTTCTACTGCTGCACGAAAAGATCTTGAAGACTTCTTCAGAATTAAAGTTAATCTTAAATGCTGGGTAAAAGTAAAAGAGGACTGGCGTAACCGTGAGGCAATTATAAGAAGTCTCGGACTCAGCGACAAATAATTATGTTTATTTTACATAAATCGGGAAAACATATACAGTACAGACTTAATTCTGCAATGTAACGGAGGTGCTGTATATGATGACTATTACCGATGAATGGGATAAATTTGCTGAAACAGGTAGAATTTCCGATTATCTCAGATATGTTGGGGCTACTCAATCAGAAAATTCAAAGGAGCTTACTGTAACAGATTATGCTGACAATAGTGGGAATTGTAATAAAGGAACGTCCTGTCGGAGAACAGGATAAATTTATAGATGTCCTTACAAGTAACGACGGTGTAATTGAAATTACCGTTAAAGGAGCAAGAAAAATTAACGGCAAAAACAGCAGCTCTTCCCAGCTGTTTGCTTATTCAAGGTTCTGCATTCAGTTAAGAAGTGACAGATACTATCTTAACAGTGCAGAACCTATATGTATTTTTTATGGACTTAGAAACAGCATTGAAAAAATTTCACTTGCTTCTTATTTTTCTGAAATAGTCAAATGTTCTGTCGGAAATCAAAATGATGAAAATGATATTTTGAGGCTCCTGCTTAATACATTGCATTTTCTTGAAAATGACTCAAGAGACAGAAATCTGCTCAAATGTATTTTTGAGCTAAGATTTCTTACCGAAATAGGCCTTATGCCTGACATTTTATGCTGCTCGGTATGTGGAGAATTTGAACCTCAGAAGATAGTTTTTCTTGTACGGGACGGAAATTTTTGTTGTGAAGGATGCTTCGAAGGAGATCCGGAAAATCCTGACTTTGTCAGTGCAAATGCAGCTGTTTTACACGCCGTTCGACATATTGTCCTGTCAGACTTCAAAAGACTTTTCAATTTTAAAATTTCTGAGACAGCTTTGAAAAAGCTTTCTGAATTTTCTGAACGCTATACGATTGAGCATCTCGATAGAAATTTCAGAACACTCGAATTTTATAAATCAATCCAAACATTATAGGTAAATTATTATGAATAAATATTTGAAAACCCTTGAACTCGACAAAATACTTAATATGCTTGCAGACCTTACTTCAAATGAAGATTCACGCAAGCTTGCACTTTCAATAGAACCCGAAAATGACCTTGAACGTGTGAAATATGAAACCCTAAAAACTTCGCAGGCTCTTAATCTTTCAATTCAATTTGGTACTCCTGCTTTTACAGGTTTCAAAAATATCTGCTCGCAGGTGAATCATGCAAAATCAGGCGCAGTTATTTCACTTCGTGATCTGCTTGACGTTGCAGATATGCTCAGACAAATAAAATCTCTGTATGATTGGTATAACCATTGCTCTAACATTGAGACAGAACTCAGTTACCTTTTTTCACGTCTTATGCCAAACGACTATCTTCTCGAAAAACTTGAACGTTCAATTCTTTCTGAGGACGAAATATCAGATGCGGCAAGCCCTGAATTATCTGCAATCCGACGCAAAATAAACAGGGCACAACTTGGTTTGCGTGAAACTCTCGATAAAATGATAAAGTCACAAAGTGTACAGAAGTGCTTGCAGGACAATATTGTAACTATAAGAGACGGCAGATATGTTCTTCCAGTTAAATCTGAGTTCAGAGGACAGGTAAGTGGTCTTATACATGATACTTCTTCAAGCGGACAAACTATTTTTGTCGAACCCATTTCCATTGTCGAAGCAAACAACGACATAAGAATCCTTCAGAGCAGTGAACAGGAAGAAGTTGAACGAATTATTCATGAGCTCTGTGCAGAATGTGGTGCATATGCCGATATTTTGTGTGAAAATTACAACATATGCGTTGAACTTAATGTTTACTTCGCAAAATCAAATCTTGCTGCAAAAATGAATGCGACTTTACCTCTGATAACAGATGACGGAATAATTAATCTCAAAAAAGCACGTCATCCACTGCTTGATAAGAAAAAGGCGGTTCCTATAAACCTAAGCCTTGGAAGTGAATATCAGGCGCTTATTATTACAGGTCCTAACACCGGCGGTAAAACGGTTGCACTTAAAACGGCAGGTTTGCTTTCGGTAATGACTATGTGCGGTTTGCTTATCCCTGCTGCTGACGGAAGCAGTATTTCTATATTCGAAAATATTCTTGTTGATATAGGTGACAGTCAAAGTATAGAACAGAATTTATCAACATTTTCTTCGCATACAAACAAGGTCATTGAAATACTTAAAATTGCCGATGAGAAATCACTTATTCTTCTCGATGAACTTGGTTCAGGCACAGATCCTGTTGAAGGTGCGGCACTTGCCGTTTCAGTTATTGAAAAATTAATGACAACCGGTGCAAAGCTTATGGTTACAACACATTATCAGGAACTGAAAATATTTGCAATTGAAAATGAAAATGTACAGAATGCAAGCTTCGAATTTGATATTGAAACTCTTAAACCAACATATAAACTTATTGTTGGTTCTCCTGGTAAATCAAACGCTTTTGAAATTTCTGAAAGTCTCGGAATGCCACGCTATATAATCGAAAGGGCGTCTGAGCTTCTCAGTACTGAAAATAATCGGCTTGAAGAGGTAATAGAAAAGCTTGAGGCAGCACGAAGTGATGCCGAAAATCAACGTGATGCCATAAGAATACTCAAAAATGAAACAGAAGAAACTACGCTTAAACTAAGAAATGAACTTGCCGCTCTTGAAAAATCAAAATCCGAAGAACTTGAGAAGGCAAGAATCAGAGCTATGAGCATTATAGAATCAACTAAAGCAGCGTCAAATGAGCTTATTGATGAACTTGAAAAGCTTAGAAAAGAAAAAGACAAAAAAGATTTCAGTAAAAATGTTTCAGAAATAAAGAGCAGAAGCCGTCAGAGCTTTAACAAAATGTATGACGCTGCAAACCCAATTCAGAAGAAAGACCTCAATGAGGGATATGTTTTGCCAAGAAAGTTAAGGCGTGGCGATACAGTTTATGTTGTTGACCTCGATAGAAAAGGTATTGTGTCAGGAGAACCGGACGGCAGCGACTTTGTATTTGTTCAGATGGGTGTCATGAAATCTAAAATGAAAATTTCAAGACTTCGTCTTGCTGAAACCGAAAAGGTAACCTGTTCAAATAAATCAGTCAGGAAAACAGGTGCGGTCGGCGGAAAAATTGAACGCAGAGGCACTATGGAGCTTGACATCAGAGGTACTACCTGCGATGAGGGCGTTTATCAGCTTGATGCATTCATTGATAGTGCAGTTATGTCAAATATCTCTACAGTCACTATTATTCACGGAAAAGGTACAGGACTTTTGCGCAAGGCCGTGCATAAACGGTTGAAAGAACATCCTTCTGTTAAAACGTTCAGACTAGGTGTTTACGGAGAGGGTGAGGACGGCGTTACAATAGCTGAATTAAAATAGGTTAAATATTAAATAAATTTCAGCAAACCCTTTACAAACATAAATTTCTGTGTTATAATATTATCACCGTTTACTTGGATATAGGCTTGACCTCATGGAAAATCACCTTTATCTATGCTTACGGAGAAATTTAATATGAGGTGTTTTATATGCTGTTAAAAGAAGAAAAAACTGCTGTTATTGAAGCTAACAGAAACCACGATACCGATACAGGTTCGCCTGAGGTTCAGATTGCTATTCTTACAAAGAGAATAAGTGCTCTTACTGAGCATCTTAAAACTAATAAGAATGACCATCACTCACGTAGAGGTCTGTTCAAGATGGTAGGTCACAGACGTAACCTTCTTAACTACCTTAAGAAGAAGGATATCAACAGATACCGTGCCGTTATTGACAAGCTCGGAATCCGTAAGTAATCCAACATTGTTTAAAGGCAGAAGGCGGTTTTTCCTTCTGCCTTTAAGTCTTTATTTTTTGCGATTTCTACATTTCATGCGAATATTTGCAGCATACGCTTTTAGCATTAAGCTGTGATACATAATTAGTTTTGTGTCAGAGCTTATTGCTAGAGCTGCTGCTATGATTTTAAAATTTCAGGAGGCATTTTTTATGTTTGAAAATTACAGAACCTTTAAAACTACTTATGCCGGCAGAGAGCTCATTGTCGAAACAGGTAAAACCTGCGGTCTCGCAAACGGTTCTTGCTGGGTACACTATGGCGAAACTGTCGTTATGGGTAACGTTACAGCAAGCCCTAAGCCAAGAGAGGGAGTAGACTTTTTCCCGCTTTCTGTTGACTTTGAAGAAAAATTATATGCTGTAGGCAAGATACCAGGCTCTTTCCTTAAAAGAGAAGGTAAAGCTTCAGAAAAAGCAATTCTTACTTCACGTTGCGTTGACCGTCCGATAAGACCTCTTTTTCCTAAGGATATGAGAAACGATGTTTCAGTAGTTATGACTGTTCTTGCAGTTGACCCGGATAATTCACCGGAAATTGCAGGTATGATTGCTACTTCTATTGCTCTTTCAATATCTGATATTCCTTGGAACGGTCCTGTTGCTTCTATCAATGTTGGATATGTTGACGGTAAGCTTATACTTAATCCTACTCTTGAACAGAGAAATAACAATAAACTTCACCTTACTGTTGCAGGTTCTGCTGAAAAAATCGTCATGATTGAAGCAGGCGCTGAAGAAATTCCTGACGACCTTATGCTTGAAGCTATTGCAACCGGTCACGAGGAAATCAAGAAAATGGTTGCCTTTATAAACGACATCAAAGCTGAAATTGGTAAGCCTAAATTCGAATTTCAGTCAATGGAGCTTAATCACGATATGCTTGATGAAATTGAAGCTCTCGTTGGTGAAAAAATAAAGGTTGCTCTTGATACTGATGACAAAAATGTTCGTGATGCCAGAATGCAGCCTATTACAGATGAGGTGCTTGAAGTATTCGGTGAAAAGTATCCTGAACTTGCTACAATTATCGGCGAGGTAATGTATAAGCTACAGAAGAAAATAGTAAGAAACTGGCTCTATAATGGCAAACGTGTTGATGGCAGAGGTATTGACGAAATACGACCTCTTGCTGCAGAAGTTGGTCTGCTTCCAAGAGTTCATGGTTCAGGTCTCTTTACAAGAGGACAAACTCAGGTTCTAACCATTGCCACACTCGGTCCGATAAGTGATGCTCAGAAAATTGACGGTCTTGATGAGGAAGAATCAAAGCGCTATATGCACCAGTATAATTTCCCATCATATTCAGTCGGCGAAACCAAGCCAAGCAGAGGTCCAGGACGTCGTGAAATAGGTCACGGTGCATTGGCTGAAAGAGCTTTGGAGCCTGTTATACCTTCAGTTGAAGAATTTCCTTATGCACTCAGACTTGTATCAGAAGTACTTTCTTCAAACGGCTCAACTTCACAGGGTTCAATTTGCGGCTCAACTCTTGCTCTTATGGACGCAGGTGTTCCGATTAAAGCTCCTGTTGCAGGTATTTCGTGCGGTCTTATCACAAAGGAAGACGGCAGCTGGATGACTATGGTAGATATTCAGGGACTTGAAGACTTCTACGGTGATATGGACTTTAAGGTAGGCGGTACTAAAAAAGGTATCACTGCAATTCAGGTTGATATAAAGGTTGACGGACTCACAATGGATATCATAAAGGAAGCATTTGAGAAAACTCATAAGGCAAGAAATTATATCCTTGATGAGGTAATGCTCAAGGCTATTCCGGAACCAAGAAAAACCGTAAATAAGTATGCCCCTAAAATGCTTCAGACTAAAGTCCCTGTTGACAAAATCAGGGAAGTTATAGGTCAGGGCGGTAAGGTAATTCAGAAAATTTCTGCTGACTGTGATGTAAAGATAGACATAAGCGATGATGGCAGTGTTTTCATCAGCGGTATTGACGGAGAAAAAGCACAGAAGGCTCTTCAGATTGTAAAGACAATTGCAAATGACCCTGAGGTTGGTGCAATTTACAAGGGCAAGGTCGTAAGAATTATGTCATTTGGTGCTTTCGTCGAGATTGCTCCAGGTAAGGATGGTCTTGTTCATATTTCAAAGCTTGATAAAGACAGAGTTGAAAAGGTTGAAGATGTCGTTTCAATTGGCGATGAAATAGTCGTCAAGGTAACTGAAATTGATAAGCAGGGAAGAATTAATCTTTCAAGAAAAGATGCACTTGCTGAAATAGAAGCAAAAAAGAATAAGTAGAATTAAGAGGCAGGTGAAATTCACCTGCCTCAGTTTTTTGAAAAATTTTAAGTTTAAAAGACTTGGATTTATTATTAATATATTAAAGATACCTTTCACGCGATAAATTCTACTTATAATAAAAATAGTTGCATAATAGATTAAATCAGAAGGTAAAAAGAGTTTTATAAAGTAAGCTAAAATTTATGAAAACAAGTTCTCAAATTACGTAATCAATATCTGGTGCATATTTCCAATATGTTGTTTCTGATGCTGTATAATAAAACTTGACACATATCAACAAGACAAAGTATAATAAAAAAGAATGGGAGTGTCATAAATGAGTACAGAAAGAAAATACGATGATGAATTCAAAAGACAAGCCGTAAAATTGGCAAAGAAGTGGAAACAATGGTAATGTCATTAAGCTAAGAAAAGAAAAAATAATCACAAGATCAGAGAATCCTGTGGCTGCTTTTTATGAATATAACGTAAATTTTCGCAAAAAGGTATTGACAAAAAGCTAAAAATATGCGGCGGAGCCAATCGGATATACACATCTGATTGGAGGGACTTATCGTGCAGAATTACTGTAATATCGTCAAAAACAAGCTTAATATGCTTATCAGAAGAATGGAGAAAAATGTTTCAGCTTTTTTAGCTAATCCTAAAAGAGACTTTGTCCGTAAAAGTGAATTATCTTTCTCAAAAACAATGAAATTTATTCTCTGCATGGGCAGTAAGACACTCGGAAAAGAACTAATTGATTTTTATGATTTTGATTCTAAAACGGTATCTGCATCTGCTATTGTTCAGCGAAGAGCAAAGATACTTCCGTCTGCTTTTCAGCATCTGTTTCATGAGTTCAACAAAAAATTTTCTCAGACGAATTTCTTTCATGGTTATAGACTTTACGCTGTTGACGGTTCTGATATTCACATTCCGCCTATTCCCGATGACCACAGTACTCATTACAATGCAAATGTTGATTCAAAGGGTTACAATCTTATGCATCTGAATACATTGTATGGCCTTACGAACCGCAGATATATTGATGCTGTTTTACAGGACAGCCGTAACGAGAATGAAAATAAAGCTTTGATCAGTATGATTGACAAAATTGATAATAATACAATTGTCATCGCTGACAGGAACTATGATTCTTAGGACTTATGAAATAATAACATGACTATCTAAGCAAAATATGTTATAATATTTTTATCAAGTAAAAAGTGAGGTAAAAGTATTATGGAAGAACGGA
>JALCDN010000067.1 GCA_022641595.1 Ruminococcus sp.
TTCATTTAGTTGGGGTAACATCATTTTTATCCGTTCTTCCATAATACTTTTACCTCACTTTTTACTTGATAAAAATATTATAACATATTTTGCTTAGATAGTCATGTTATTATTTCATAAGTCCTTAGAGCTTTTCCTTAATCAAACGGGATTTTAGAAGTAGACATAAAAAAACAGCCGCTATTGCGACTGTTCTTATTTTTTAAGGAAATACTTACATTCAGCGCTGTTCGCAGATGAGTTTAATTGCGGTTCTCTCCTCGCCGTCGATCTGGATATTAGCGAAAGCAGGAATACATATCAGGTCCACGCCTATAGGAGCGAGATAGCCTCTTGCGATAGCGATAGCTTTAACAGCCTGATTAGCAGCACCTGCGCCTACGGCCTGCACCTCAACAGCTTTTTGTTCTCTGATAACGCCTGCGATTGCACCGGCGACAGAATTCGGAGATGAATGCGATGATACTTTTAAAATTTCCATATTAGTATCCTCCTAAAATAATAAAGATAATATGTTGTAGCATATAGTGTAAGGACAACAGCCTTTCGGCTTCTACTGTACTTATATTATACACTGATTTCTCTAAGATTGCAATAGCAAATGAAAAGTTTGTGAATTATCTAATAATTATGCGCTGAATTTTGGTACTTTTGCCGGTTTTTACGTCAAAAGATATAACAACACCGTTTAAGAAGCAAGGACCTTCTGCTTCACGAAAGCGCACCGGATAGCGAAATCTAAGCTTATCGACGGCAGGTTTTATTTCGACTCCGAGGACGGAATTTTCTGGACCTGTCATACCTGCGTCCGTGATGTATGCAGTGTGAGAAGAAAGAATGGTCTCGTCTGCGGTCTGAACGTGGGTGTGAGTGCCTAAAACTGCGGTTACTTTGCCGGCAAGGTGATAGCCCATAGCTTTTTTCTCGGCAGTAGCTTCAGCGTGAAAGTCAACGAAAATGTTCGGGGTGTCAAGCGTTTTGAGAATTTTGTCTGCTGTTGTGAACGGATTGTCGAGAGGGTCGAGGTAGACTGTGCCTGAAATATTCACGACGGCGATTTTGGTAATTCCGATATCAACTGTGCATACGCCTTTTCCGATGCAGCCGTCGGGGTAGTTCTGCGGACGAAGTATAATGTCGTTATCATAGATTTCGGCGGCTTCATGGCGTTTGAAAGCGTGATTTCCCGTAGTTATGACATCAGCACCGCTGCTTAGGATATGCTGGGCGGAAAATGGAGTTATTCCGTTTCCCTGAGCGGAATTTTCGCCGTTTACGATGGTGAAGTCAACGGAATAATCATGCTTTATCGCACTTAGCTTGCTGCGAAGGAAGTCACAGCCGCTTTTTCCCACAACGTCACCGATAAATAATACGTTCATTTAAAACAGAGCCTTTCTGTATTGCATAGCACTTGTATTACAAGATTATATTCGAAAATGTCTTTCAAAGGGTTTCTCAGATGTTATGCAGATTTTTTCAGGAATTTTTTTCGGATTTTATAAATTTTACGAGGTCGTCAACGTCTGCGTGAGACGGAATTGAATGATAATCGGCATTGACTTCCGACAGAATGCTGTCAAGAGTAGGTGCGGTTCTGACTTTTTCGTGATGAATCGTTTTTTCTTTGGAAATCGGTGTTTCGGAGTAATGACTTTCATTGGGATCATATTGTGTGGCATAGTCCGAGCTGTTGTCAGGTGTTGAAAGCTCCTGTGCCTCATACTTTCCGTGAGTTGATTGCTGTATGGCTTCCTGAAGTCCTTTTTCTCCTATATATACTGTTTCATCATTACCTTTTTCATTGTAATGGCTATTGTAGTATTTTGGTTCAGTTGTATCTTCAGTTTCCGTAGGAAACTTGTTTTCGTCAGTTTCGGCTTCAGAAGACGTGCTGTCATCGGCATCGCTGTTAAGGCTTATTACCGCTCTTATGATATCAAACGGAAGAAGTATTACAGCTCCCACAGCGAACATCACAAGAATAATTATTCCCCAATATGGCAGGAAATATTTAATGTAAGGGAAATTAATTCCGCCAAGGTCACCGCCGATAAGCTCGATAGCAACCTTGTTCTCGAAAAATCCGCAAAGCAGAATTATAGGAAGTGCAGTTCTTGCAAGGTATTTAAAGATTTTATGCAGAAATTTCGGCTTTGGATTTATCTTGCAAAACATTGCAAAAATTGATGCTGCCGAAGCTATTACAGCAAGTGAGCTGTAGCTGTCAAGACGCTTGCTGGAGAATGATGCAAGCCCTGAGCCCTGACTGTCGGAATATGAGAATATTGCCTGAGCTACAGAGAGTGTCAGCAAAAGCACAAAGTATCTTGCTGAGTCGATGCTTTTTCTGTTTTCATAAATATATGCTCCGAGGAAATAAAGTGTTACAGGGTAAAGAAGCTGTAAATTGTCCGGAAGTATGCGTACATCATCAATTATCAGCATATCCGGCAGTGATGTAAGAAGTGCAAGTATTGCTATGAGTGAGAATTTTGCTTTATTTGACGGCAGAGCCTGATATGTGCAATTCAGAAATGGTGAGGTAAGTAAAAGCATTGCATAAGAAATTGCAAAATCAGATGTGCTGAAATAGTAAAACGGGAAATCACCTGCCATACCTGATGCAACTTCACTGCCCTTTGTTATGTAATTTACAAGGAAATATGACAGCACAAAGCAATATGCAAGCTTAATATAGCCCTTATATTGTGAAAAAGAAAACGATGTGCGTGAAAATGCTGCACCGTTTATAAGATATATCAACGGAAGCCCTGCCATACAAAGCCATCTGAGCGCAAGTATACATATCGAGGTAAATCCCGACAGAGCAAAATTACTTTCAAAACCGCTTCTGCTGAAAAAATGGAAGCCAAGCATAAGCACTATGCCGATAACACAACAGAAATCGACTGCAAAAATCCGCTGCTTATGATTTTCAATATTCATTGATTTATAGCACCGCCTTATATTCATATAGAGGGCATCTTTAAAAACCTCTTTTAAAAAATTACCTATTCACATAATCTGCTTGGTCAAGCCGTTTTGGAGGGCAACAATCCGCCTTGAACAGCTCTCACTGCATCTGATACCCATATGTGATTTTTCCTTATCAAATAGGTTTTTATAGGTGTCCTAAAATTATTCTAACATAAAGAACACAAAATAGCAATAAATTTTATGAATTTTTCCTTTATTTTTTCTTCGGACGTATTTTGATGAAATTTGGGTATTGTAAAAAATTAAAAGGTGTGATATAATAGTGTTGATCAATTTAGGGGAGTGCTGTGGAATGATAAATATTGAAAATCATATAGGAAAAATTTCTATATCCTTAAAATATCTGACAGAGCTTGTGGAACATACCGTTACAAGCTGCTTCGGCGTTGCCGGTGTTTGCAGCGTAAATCCCGTGTATTCCGCCGCTGCTGCTTTATTTGGCAGAAGTCTCGAAAAAAATAAGGGCGTCGCTATCTTTACCGATAAAAACGACGGTCTGATTATAAATCTGCATATCAGCGTAACTTTCGGTACGAATATTTCAGCCGTTGTAAAAAGTGTTTCCCATAAGGTGAGATTCACCGTTGAGGAATCTATCGGCACACCCGTTCATAAGGTTAACGTCTTTGTCGATGAGATGAGCTGTTAGAATTGGAGGATTTTTCTGTGATAAATGGCTGTGTTTTAAGAGATGCTTATATTTCGGCTGCCGTTACAATTGCCAATAGAAAACGTGAAGTCGATGAGCTTAATGTATATCCCGTTCCGGACGGCGATACCGGTACAAATATGTCCATGACAATGGGCAATGCTGCCGCTGAACTGAAACGTCTTCCCGACAGCAGCGCTGCATCTGAAGTCGCTTCAACTGCCGCATCAGCTTTGCTGCGTGGCGCAAGAGGCAACTCGGGTGTAATCCTTTCACTTCTTTTCCGTGGATTCGCAAAAGGTCTGTCAGGTCAGAACGACGTTTCCTGCCAAAGCCTTGCAAATGCTCTCGAGCTTGGAGTAGATGCCGCATACAAGGCTGTTATGAAGCCTGTTGAAGGCACTATACTTACGGTTGCAAGAGCAGCCGCCAACAAGGCTCAGGAAATGGTCAGAACTACCAACGATGTAAGCACTTTCTGGCAGGAGGTCTGCTCCGAGGCAGACTGCGTTCTGGCTAAAACTACAGATATGCTCCCGGTTCTTAAAAAAGCAGGCGTTGTCGATGCAGGCGGTCAGGGTCTGGTCATCATCTTCTTCGCTATGCTCGCTGTCTTTAAGGGCGGCAAAATTGCTGAGCCTTCCGAAAAACCTCAGCAAAGCGACGCTTCCGCTGAATCCTTCAGAACCGCTGTAAGCGAATTTGACGAGGATATCCGCTTTACTTACTGCACTGAATTTATCATCAGAAAAAATGAAGCCGATGCCGATTCGCTGAAGCTGCGTGCTTACCTTGAAACTATCGGCGACTGCGTTGTCGTTGTCGATGACGACAAAATAATTAAGGTTCACGTTCATACAGATAACCCGGGTCTTGTTTTGCAGAAAGCTATCGAGTTCGGTACTTTCATAAACGACCCTAAGCCTAAAATCGAAAATATGCGCATACAGCACGAAAATAAAGTCAGAGACGCAAACGATGCCGCAAACAGCGGTGTTCCTCTTGCTGAACCCGTTAAGGAATTCGGTTTCGTTGCCGTTGCGGCAGGTCACGGTCTTGAAGCTATGTTCTCAGACCTCGGTGCAGATGTCGTCGTCAGCGGCGGTCAGACTATGAATCCGGCTACGGAAGACCTCATTAACGCTATCCGCTCAACTCCCGCTAATACTGCCTTTATTCTGCCAAATAACAAGAACATAATTATGGCTGCCGAACAGGCTGTGAAGCTTTCCGATAAAAACGTATGTGTACTCCAGACAAGAACAATTCCACAGGGAATTGCGGCTATGCTCGCTTTTGACGAGAGTCTGGGACTCGCTGAAAACAGAATCGGTATGACCAAAGCCCTTGAAAAAGTCTCAACAGGTCTGATTACATTTGCTGCCCGTGACTCTGAATATGAGGGCCACTCCATCAAACAGGGCGAAATTCTCGCTCTTGACAACGGTAAGCTCAGCTTTACCGACAAGGATATCAACAAGGCTGCACTTAAACTCGTAAGACGTCTTATAAAGAGCGAAAGCAGCTACGTTACCCTGATTTACGGCTCGGACGTTACCGAGGATAAAGCCGAAAAGGTTCAGCAGCTTCTGCGAAGCAAACTCAGCGATAAAATTGAAGTAATTCTTGTAAACGGCGGTCAGCCGGTATACTACTATATAATTTCCGTTGAATAACTTTGCAGGGCAAATTTACAAAAAAGTCCCTTCCGATGTCCGGAAGGGACTTTTTCTAAGGAGGTGCTTGCGTGACAAGCCTTTTTCAGGACATCGAATTTCTTAAAGGAGTCGGTAAGGCTCGTGGCGAAAAATACCGCAAGCTCAATATTACTACTCCTTTTGAACTGCTTTACCATATTCCAAGAAAATATCTTGACTACAGATGCCATATTCCGATATCACAGACCGAAATAAATGAGTACAGCGTTTTAAAGCTTACTGTCACAGATAAACTTCCGTCTTTGCGTATCAATGGCGGTATGACCGTCTACAAGGCTGCCGCTACAGATGGATTTGACAGCATTCTTATTGTGTTTTATAATAATATGTACGCTTTTAATGCACTCAGTGAAAATGATACCTATTATATGTACGGTAAAATCACAGGCAATTTTGTCCGCCGTGAGATTTCTGCACCACAGTTTGTCCGCTCATCAGAGAATGTCCTGATACAGCCGATTTATCACCTTACAGCAGGTCTTTCGGCAAATATGGTCAGAAAGAATATCAGGCAGGCTGTCGAAATTATGCACGCTTTTCCGTTTGAAACTCTACCGCAATACGTCATTGAAAGCTACAGCCTTTGTACTCTTAACTTTGCACTCACTAATATTCACTTTCCCGAAAGCATCGAGGCTTCTCAATCTGCACGCCGCCGACTGGCTTTCGACGAGCTTCTTTACTTGCAGCTCGGTATGTCAATGCTGAAATCTAACCACAGACTACGCACAGGCTGTATTATGAACAGCAAAATTGCTTCGGTTCAGGACTTCTTCGGCAGTCTGCCTTTTGAACTTACAGATGCTCAGAAAAATGCCGTCAGCGACGTTGTTTCAGACCTTTGCCGTGAGGTCCCGATGAACAGGCTTTTACAGGGCGATGTGGGCTGCGGAAAAACTGTAGTTGCTGCCGCCGCCTGCTGGTTCGCCGCAAAAAACGGTATGCAGTCGGCACTTATGGCTCCAACCGAAATCCTTGCGTCACAGCATTTTGAAACAATTTCAAGATTTCTCGAACCGTTTGGTATGAAAACAGCTCTCCTCACGGGCTCAATGTCAGCAAAAGTAAAGAAATCCATTAAGGACGATATTGCGTCAGGTGAGGTTTGCGTGATTATCGGCACTCACGCCATAATTCAGAAGGATATAGACTACAAATGCCTTGCTCTGGTCATTACGGACGAACAGCACCGCTTTGGTGTCGCTCAGAGAGCAGCTCTGGCTCAGAAAGGAAACTTTCCTCATAAGCTTGTTATGTCGGCTACGCCTATTCCAAGAACGCTTGCACTGATGATTTACGGAGACCTCGATATTTCTGCCATAAATCAGCTTCCAAAGGGCAGAAAACCTGTAGCAACATATGCGGTCACAGGTAAAATGCGCTCAAGAGCTTTCAATTATGTCAGAAAGATTATCGGCGAGGGCAGACAGGCTTACATCGTATGCCCGATGATTGACGACAGTCAGTCGGAACTGCTTGCGGTCAAATCATATGCCGAAAATGCGTCGGAAGAACTCCTCCATGGCTGCTCACTCGGAATACTGCACGGCAAAATGTCATCGGCTGAAAAGGACTCGGTTATGAACGACTTCAAGGACGGGAAAATTCAGGCTCTGGTCTGCACGACAGTTGTCGAGGTAGGTGTTGATGTACCGAACGCAGCTGTTATCGTTATCGAAAATGCCGACAGATTCGGTCTTTCTCAGCTACATCAGCTAAGAGGACGTGTAGGCAGAGGTATTTGGGAAAGCTCGTGCATTCTAATTACCGACAACCCAAGCGAGGAATGCCGCAAACGTATGAAAATTATGTGCAGAATTTCCGATGGCTTTAAAATCTCCGAGGAGGACCTTAAACTAAGAGGTCCCGGCGACTTTTTCGGAAACCGTCAGCACGGTCTGCCGCCACTCAAAATTGCCGACAGCGCCTGCGATATGGAACTTATGGAACAGACAAAGCTTTGCGCTGCCGATATTTTGAAAAAAGATCCGACGCTTTCTCTTGCAGAGCATAGGTCACTTAAAATCGAAACATTAAGAATGTTCAGCGACAATATTGTATCGTAAATCGGCTAAAATACGTTGATTTTAAAAAAATCCGAAATTTTTTCAAGTTTTTTTCAAAAACCCCTTGACATTTGCTCTGAGTTGTGGTAGAATAATTAAGTCGTCAGGTGATGACACAAAAGAAAAGCCGATGAATGGGAGCTTAGCTCAGCTGGGAGAGCATCTGCCTTACAAGCAGAGGGTCATAGGTTCGAGCCCTATAGTTCCCACCATCTTTGGCCCGGTAGTTCAGTTGGTTAGAACGCTAGCCTGTCACGCTAGAGGTCGTGAGTTCGAGCCTCATCCGGGTCGCCACTTTTCTTTTATTTGCCTCTGTAGCTCAGTCGGTAGAGCAGGGGACTGAAAATCCCCGTGTCGTTGGTTCGATTCCGACCGGAGGCACCATAAAGAATATGCTGTCGGTTGCCAATCGGTTCAGTTGCTTCATATTCTTTATTGAAGTGCGGATTTAGCTCATTTGGTAGAGCGCCACCTTGCCAAGGTGGAGGTAGCGAGTTCGAACCTCGTAATCCGCTCCATTACAGGTCGGGGAAATATCCTCGGCTAACAGAATCCCGAAGCTTTTGTTTCGGGATTTTTTCTTATATTTTTATGCACATAAAAAGTACCTATAAAAACTTCTTTTGAGAAAAAGCAGCTGTGCACGGCATCTGCTTTTCCTTAATCAGACGAGTTTTTTAACACCCTAAAGCCTTAATGACAGCCAATACCAACATTTTATAAAGCACAGCCGCATATATAACATAAAACTACCATATCTATTAACAGCCGATTTTACTGCGGCAATCAATAAAATATCACAAATATCAGCCTATATTGTATCGTTCGCTGCTTATACAAATAAACGGCTGCAATTATTTTTACAGAGGTGAAAAATGGAAAAGGAAATGAGATACGCTGTTCTTATAGACTCAGATAACGTTGCTGCTAAATATACTAAGTTTATCTTCGATGAAGTCTCTAACTACGGCGTTGTTACCTACAAAAGAGTGTACGGTGACTGGACAAGGGAAAACTCCATAAGATGGAAAAGTATGGCTCTGGAAAACGCTATAACCCCAATTCAGCAGTATAGCTACACCACAGGCAAAAATTCTACTGACTCTGCTATGATTATCGACGCTATGGATATACTCTACTCACACAACGTCGATGGATTCTGCCTCGTCTCAAGCGACAGCGACTTCACAAGACTCGCTATAAGACTGCGTGAATCAGGTATGCACGTCATAGGTATCGGCGAACAGAAAACACCTAAACCGTTCAGCACCGCCTGCAACGCTTTTAAATACCTCGAAATCCTCGCTGAGGAGGACTTTCAGGAAACCGCCGAACGTGAAAATGTCGAGCTTCTTACCCTCGAAAAAGCTATCGAACGCATTATCGCCGAAAACTGCAATGTGCAGGAGGAAATCAATATCGGTGAGCTCGGCAGCCGACTTCAGAACCGCTACCCCGACTTCGATGTCAGAAACTACGGCTACTCTAAACTGTCACAGTTTCTCGGCAATTTCAGCTCGCTTCACCTGCGCCAGGTAGGCAGCACAATACTTGTCTCAAGAAAATCAAGCGACAGCGAAATAAATAACGTCAAAAAACTCCTTTCAACCCTTGTCGGAAACAACGGCTCGAAAGGCTACAATCTCGGCGAGCTTAACAAACAGTTTTCCGCTAAGCTGCCGGAATTTAACATCAAAAACTACGGCTATACTAAGTTCAGCCGCTTTATCGAAAACCTTGACGGCTTCTGCGTCAAGAATAATACGGTATTTCTTGACTGAACTATTCAACGTTTGCTCTGACATTATTTTGTCAGGCACTACAATTTAAAATTATTGCTTACTTATTTAAAGGAGAATTAAAATGGATTCTGACGGGAGTCGAATGAATATCTATATCACAGTTCTTGCTGCTTTTCTTATTATCAGAACATTCTACACGTTCTGCGAACATTCTATGGTCGAGGTCAGCGACGCAAAAGTTAAGTCATCTGCCGAAAAATCACCAAAGTATCAGAAACTTCTTGATATTATATCAAAGCCGAATGAGTTCAGACTTACATTCTCTACACACAGAATACTGTCGTGCGTAGCAATTTCGATACTGTCATTCGCCGCTTTCGCTTATCCTCTTGAAGAATCACTCGAAAAATATTTCCATGAGGCCGTTGCCGCTTCACTTTCCGCAATAATTGTTGCTATCGCAACTGCCGCCGCTGTACTGATTTTCACGGACGTTCTTCCAAAAAAAATCTCGGACGGCAAATCAGAAAAAACGGCACTTTCTTTCGTCGTGCCTTTTAAATTGCTCAAGTACACTATGCTCCCACTTTCGGCAGTCACCGGAATTATTGTAAAAAGTTTCTGCAAAATTTTCCGCATTTCTTCCGGCTTGCCAAATGACGCCGTTACTGAGGAGGAAATCCTTATGATGGTTGATGCAGGCAACGAAACAGGTATCATCGAGGAAAGCCAACGTGAAATGATAAACAATATCTTCGAGTTCGATGACACCTGCGTCAGCGACGTTATGACGCACAGAACTGATATAGCAGGCGTGGAAATCAACTGCAAAATAGGCGACGTAGTTTCCCTTGCAATAAGCGAGGGCTTCTCACGAATACCAGTTTACGAGGAGAGCGTCGACAATATAGTCGGTATTATCAATGTAAAAGATTTATTATGCCTTGTAGGTCGGGAACACTCTGATGACTTCACTATTTCACAATTTATGCGTAAAGCTGAATTTGTCCCGGAAACCGCTAAGTGCAAGGACGTTCTAAAGGAAATGACTCTCAAGAAAACTCAGATGATGGTAATAGCCGATGAGTACGGAGGAACTTCAGGAATCGTAACTATGGAAGACCTCCTTGAGGAAATCGTAGGCAACATTCAGGACGAATACGATGATGAGGAAGCAGAAATCACTCAGACAGAAAAAAATGTTTTCACAGTTGACGGAAGCGCTGACCCGGAAGATATTTTTACGATGCTCGGTCTCGAACTGCCGGAAACAAATAATTACGACACTATGAGTGCATTTTTCGTCGACCGCCTCGGACGTATCCCGGACGAAAATGAATCTGCTGAAATATCATACAAAAATGTTAAATTTACCGTTCTGCTTACAGAGGACAACTGGGTAAGCAAAATCAAAGCGGTCGTTCAGAATTCTGATGAGGAGCCTGCTGAATGAAAAATATTTCTAAATTCATTCTTCTTATTTCTGTAGCAATTTTTGCTGTTGTAAGCTTTAATTATATCAATAAGTCGGGGTTCTTTGAAAAGTACCCCGACGCTGTGTATATGGACGAAAATTCCGCCGCCGGACGTATTGCGTATTCACAACTCAACAATAAGGAAAAAGCCGTTTATACCGCACTTTACAACGGTATCAGACTCCATAAGGAAAATGTCGCACTGCCATACGAAATAAGTGGCGACGAATATGATAAGCTTTACTGCCTTATCGAAAAACAGGAAAGCGACTTGTTTTATATCAGCTCATCTTATAAAAGTGCGGTGCGTATAAGGAATGCTCAGATTATCTATAATGCGGATAAAAATGACTTGAAAAGCCTTCAGGACGAGCTTGAAGAAAAGTCCGACAGCATTTTAGCCTCTCTAACCTCGGATATGTCCGACTACGAAAAGCTGCTGTATCTGCATGACTATCTTGTGAAGAACTGCGTCTATAAGGTCGATGATGAACCATTTTCAGGTACTGCCTATGGGTGCATCGTTCAGGGAAGTGCAAGATGCGAGGGCTATGCAAAAGCTTTGGACTATCTGCTCAAAAAAACAGGTATTGCTTGCGATGTAGTCATCGGTACAGCTTATACTGGCGAAAATCATGCGTGGAATCAGGTCAGAATCGACGGTCAATGGTATAACTGCGATGTGACTTGGGACGATACTGATGACCAATATAACGGCAGACACAGCTATATGATGTGCAACGATTTACATTTCGACAAAACTCATATTGCTGACAAAAGCTATTTTACACCGATGGTCTGCTCATCAACGGACAGCTATTTTACACACCAGAATCTATATATTAGTACGCTTGATGACGCTGACACTATACTTATTAATGAGCTTTCAACACTTGTGGCAGGAGACAGCTTTGAACTTATGATGGCTGACGACAACGTGTATAAGCAGTTCAAGGAGACATATATTGACGGCAAACGGCTTTTTACAATATTAATAGAGAACAGCAGGAGTGCATCAGAAGGGGAGAAAATAAGCTTTAATCTGATGGAAAATGAGGAAAACAACACGATGCTGATAGGGCTAGTAGAATGATATGTCGAAATCTGCTAAAATAATCGATAAAAAGTGCATAAAAGTTGTAACGTGGAAAGTATTGACAAAGCTGACAAAAGGTAATATAATAAACAAGTTCCCTCACGAGAGGACATCACAAAGGCTTCAAGAGCAGAAAGAAATTAAAAAAAGTTTCAGGAAGCACTTGACAAGAGCGAAGAAAAGTGATATAATAAAAAAGTTGCTGAAAGACACCAAAGAGAATGTTTTGGATAAAACGAAGAACAGCGATGAAAAAAAGTATCACATAATGAAAAAAAGTTCTTGACAAAGAGAAGAAGATGTGATATAATAAATAAGCTGTCTCACGAAAGTGCGAAGCGAACAGCATCTTGAAAATTGAACAATACGAGAAATTAAGAAACACGACCCTTGAAATTCGTTTGAGAGAGATCTTGAATGGAAAACAAGAAGTCAGACAAGACTATAAAACAAAATTGTAATTGCGAGCAATCGTAATGAACAGGATGATTTTAAGAGCAGAAATGCTTTTAATATACAACTTTATTAAGAGTTTGATCCTGGCTCAGG
>JALCDN010000068.1 GCA_022641595.1 Ruminococcus sp.
TCTGAAGATTTCTTCAATAGATAATATGGGTTTTTAGAGGTGCCCTTAAATAGTTTGCAAGTAAGTTTTTTGTTTATTTGAAAAATCGTTTGCTATTTGGTTTTTTCCGTTTCCTTTAGCTACATAAAGGAGCTTGTCAGCTTCTGATAGCATTTGCATAATATCGTCATATTTTTTGCAGGAAATAAAACCGCCACTTATTGTAATATTAAGATTTTTGTGTTCCTCCCAATGATGTGTTGCAATATTTTTTCTGATTTGTTCAATTCTTTCATAAGCGTTGCTTGCGGATTCATCTTTTATCAGATAGACAAATTCCTCACCGCCGTACCGTGCGGCAATTTCGTCTTTATCATGCAAAACAACGCATGATATTTCCGAGGATATTTCAGAGAGGACTTTATCGCCAAAAACGTGACCATATGTATCATTTATTAGTTTAAAATTATCAATGTCGAACATTGCGATATGATAGAGCTGTTTATTTTTTGCAACATTGTTTTCGAGAAACTCGAAAAGAACACGTCTGTTGTATAGACCTGTGAGAGCATCACGTTTTGAAATTATTTCGAGCTGTTTAAGAAGCAGTTCTCTTTTATTTCTTTCTTTTTCATATGAATTGATTATAGCTGAAGAAAAAGCGAATAAGCAGCAGCTTGTTATGATGAAAGTAATAATCATATCATTATAGCTTTGCTGTCTTGTGATTGAGTTTGCAGCGTCAGGGAATATCATAGAAACGATCATAGTACCTTCAAGCATAATCAGTGATATAACAAAAGTGATAATTCTTGATTTACCTTTGAGGCAAGGAACGCATAGGAAAATTGAAACAAGATAGTATAGTATCATTCCACTGTCTATTCCGCCGCAGGTGTAGAAGTTAAGTGGAAGAAAAATGCAGTTCAAAAAATAGCACATAGCTATATAGCACTTATGGTAAGCATTTTTCTTATAAGCAAATATCATAATAGTTATCATAAAGGCAAGGCATTATATTGAAGTTAGGCAAGAAAAACTTCCTAATTTTTCTATTACAGTAATTATGGCTGAAACAAAAGTAACTATTGTTCCAATGAAGACTATTACCCAAAATAACCGTTGTTCAAGAAGATCATGGTCAAATTTTATAAAATTAAGAATCTGTTTAATTTTTTCTTTCAATTGTGCACCAGCTTTTTAAAATGTATGATACATAAGTAGCATTTAATTTATTTACCTTTAAATTATACCATATTTGCATAATTTGTCAACAGCAATGTATAATTTTTGTTCTGAAATTTTTTCAATCTGAAGCAATAAAACATTTTTTAAATTAAATGGCATCTCTAAAAACTCTTTTTAAAAATCATCTATATACATAATCTGCTTGTCAAGCAGTCTTGGAGTGCAAAAAGCATACCTTGAAAAACTTTCCTTGCACCCAATGTACATATCTGATTTTTTCTTTATCAAATAGGTTTTAGAGCTGCTCTTATATATTTTAATTCTGAGCAGCTTTCATATTGCGTTTTATTTCATACATTTTGCTGTCGGCCTCACGCTCGGCGACTTCAGGATTTTTGCTACTGCAATCATATATTGAAAAGCCGTAAGCAATTTCGAGCTTTACTGGAGGAGTATACTCCATATTATATTTGTTTATAAGTTCAATAAATTTCACTTTGGCAATTTCAAAATACTCTTCATATTTTTTTCCGGAAATTACAGCTATAAATTCGTCACCTCCGGTTCGATAGCTTTTGCCGTTGATGCCAAAGCTTTGCGATATAACGTTTGCGGCAGCAATTATATGCTTGTCACCCTCACTATGACCGTAAACATCATTTACTTTTTTAAGATTATTGATATCAAACTGAACAAAAATAATTTTTCCATCTGATTGAATAGCGATTTCTTTTTCATATTCGACAAATGCCATACGGTTGAGCATTCCAGTCAAAGCGTCATTATAAGCAAGTTTCTGCATAAGTTCTGCCTTCATGCCGATTTTGCTAAGTGCAAGCAAATCTTTAAGTGTATAAGTACCAAGTATAATGATAAAGAAAAACAGACCTATTCGCAGGAAAAGACCGGTATCGGTTGTACTGCGTGCAATTCTGTAGCGAATAAGGTCAATAAGTCCTGTTATAGTTACCATAATAAAAGATAATCCAAGAACTGAATATAATTTTCGTTCAACCTTGTTGTGTATAAAACTGTTTATAGTTAAGTAAACGGCTGATATTATGCTGAACAGCAGAATAAGGTGAGTAAAATTCAATAGGATATGATAATCGGCAATACCAATAAGCGTAAACGATATATTTATACTTGTATTTAAAATTACAAGTATGGATACAATACGCATAAGGAAGCTTTTTGAATTGCCGGAAACATTTGCAATAAATGAAGCAGCAGGGTATGGCATAAAAAAGAACGAGAGGTAGTTTAAAAAGTGAATTGCGGCGGGTGCACTTGTGAACAGTTGAGGTATCATTGTTTCGGTAGCGGTCCAACAGGCTACAAGCATTGCAAAAACACCAAGCGAAATCATTTCAACATTTTTTGTACGATATTTTTTAAAAGTCAGACCGATTATTATAAGAATCATTCCAACTGTAAACATCATAAAACAAATAAGGAATTTTGGCATATTGCTATTAAATTCGTTTTTCATATACAAATCGGAATTTCCTGCGAAAACATTTTTAAAGCAGCAAGAGGAGTCATTATAAATAGGTTCAGCTTTGATTGTGATTGTTGAATCTTTACTAAATTCAGGGATGCTGATGCAGTGTATATATGAGCCATATGATCTGCCGAAAATCAAAGGTACATTGGGATGAAATTGATATATTGAGTTGCCGTTCATATAGACGCTGAAAAATATATTTTTGCTGCGAAAGCACAGGCTTTTTCCACTAATTTCAGTACTTTTTACCTGCCTTGAAAATTCAACGGTTTTATAATTGGTTCTTAAATTGGCCATATCTGCGTCAGCGCCGTCATCATAAGTCCAATTATTACTGAAATTATTGAAAGAATATGATTCGTCATGGATTTTTGAAGGGGATGTAATTAATAATACTGATATAAACAGAATAATCATTGTGAATATAGCTATGTTTTTAAATATATATATATTAGACAATTTGTGCATATTTTCACATCCTTATGTGCATACATTTTATTATATTTTACATCATTTATTCATAAATGTCAACTTATATAAAAATATTCTTTAATTTTTATATTTCATTCACGTTTATAGCAAGAAAGTACTGAAAATACTATGGATGTTAATAAAATCAAATTTTTCTATAACAAAAGCAATTTTACTATTGACATTTTTAACACAATAGTGTAAAATTTAAATGTATAAATGTTTTTATTGTATTTTCAGACAGTCTTTGTGCTATTATATGAAATTCATTTACAGGAGTTGCTGACATGGAAAATATTAAACCGCTTATTTTAGTTGTTGAGGATCAAAAAATCAACAGGGATATACTCAATCATATTCTTAAAAATGAATACAATATAATTGAAGCCGAAAATGGTGCGGAAGCTCTCGATATTTTCAGCAAGACAGAAAATATTTCTGCTATTCTGCTTGATATTAATATGCCGGTAATGGATGGTTATACTTTTCTTAGTGAAATGAATTCAAAAAGTAAGGCTTCTGTTCCTGTTATAGCTGTTACTGCCTCGAAAGACTCTGAAAGTGAACAGAAAGTCCTTGAATTGGGTGCATGGGACTATATTTCAAAGCCGTATATACCTCAGGTACTCCTTGCAAGACTAAAGAATGTTATTATCAGGACAAAGTTCTACCTAATAGATAAAATGAAGCATATCTATGAACACGACTTGCTTACTGACCTTTATCAGCGAACTGTATTTTTTTCAGAAAGTCAGAAACTTATAAATAATAATGATGAAAAGTTCGCACTTATAAGACTTGATGTTGACGATTTTCATCTGCTTAACTCTTTTTGGGGAGAACATGAGGGAGATCGCTTTTTATGCTTTATTGCAGATGAAATAAGAAAACTTGCTGAAAGTGTATATCCTGCTGTTTATGGTCGAATAAATGCAGATATATTTGGAATATGTATGCCTTTTAATGATACTGCACTTGAATCAATAAGAATAATGAGTGAAAATATTCGTAATTATAAAAGTGATTATCTTATTAAGCCTTCTTCAGGTATATACATTATTGATGATAAGTCAATTAAAATTGAAACAATGTATGAATATGCTACACTTGCTGCTAAAGACTGCAAAAGTAAATTTAATGAAAATATTTGCTATTATAAACCTGAAATGCAGAAAAACGTTATATTGGAACAGTCTATTATAAATGAGATGCAAAGTGCTTTGAATGAAAGACAATTTGAGGTCTTTTTACAGCCTAAGTATAATCTCGAAACGGAAACTCCTTATGGTGCAGAAGCACTTGTAAGGTGGAGACATCCTCAAAAAGGTCTTATTTCTCCCGGTGTCTTTATTCCGGTTTTTGAACGCAATGGCTTTATCGGAAAAATTGACTATTATATGTGGGAGAGCGTTTGCAAGCTTCTTCGTCAATGGCTTGATGAGGGCAAAAATCCAGCTCCGGTCTCTGTAAATGTTTCAAGAGTAAATATGTACAATCCAAATCTTGTTGAGCTTTTTACTGAGCTTATCAGAAAATATAATCTGCCGCCTAATCTGCTTAACCTTGAATTGACAGAAAGTGCTTATATGCAGGAGCCTGATCTAATGAAAAAAACAGTAAATGCTCTTCAGAATGCAGGCTTTACTGTAATGATGGACGATTTTGGCAGTGGATATTCCTCACTTAACACTTTAAAGGACATTCACGTTGATGTTCTAAAAATTGATATGAAATTTCTTTCTAAAGATTCATCTGGCGAACGTGGCAAATGTATACTTACTTCAATGATCAGAATGGCAGGTTGGCTTGGCGTACCGGTTATTATGGAAGGTGCTGAGACTCTCGAACAGATTAATTTTTTAAAAAGTATTGGTTGTGAATATGTTCAAGGATATTATTTTGCAAAGCCTATGCCGGTAAATGAATATGTTTCTTTGGTAAGTAACAAGCCTAAATATGTGGCAAAATCCAATTCCGAAAATCATGATGTTGTTTTTGAATCAATCTGGTCGGACAATCCTTCATTTAACCTGATATTTAACAGCTTCAAATCTCCTGCCGCAATTTATGAACAGAAAAATGACTCATTTCGTGCAATAAAAATGAATTCAAGTTTTAACGATATGTTTGGATTCGGTAAAATTCCTCTTGATTCTGAGAAAAAATTCAAGAGTCTTCTTTCTCCTGAAGACTTTGAAAAAGTTATTGATTCTTTCAGAAATACTGCTAAAACACGAAATGAATCAAGTTGCAATTATGTTGTCTCATATGGTGGTTCAAATTTCAAGGTAAATCTTAATCTGCAATATTGGGGAAAAAATCAGAAATCTTCCATTATTTTTGCTGTGTTTAACTTAAAATCAGCTTCAAACGATGATTAAAGGAGATTGATAATTTTATGTATGATGTTTTAATTAACCGCTTGAAAAGTATGGGATGCGATATAGACGGAACCCTCGAACGTATGCTTAATGACAAGGAATTTATGATTCAGTGTATGTGTGCTTCTCTTGATGAATCTGAATATGACCTTCTTAAAAAAGCATTGGAGAAAAATGATGCTTCAGGTGCTTTTGATTATGCTCATGCCTTGAAAGGCGTTACTTCAAATGTTGGACTTACTCCGTTGTATAACTGCATAGTTGAAATCGTAGAGCCTTTGCGTAACGGAAAAACAGATAATCTTGATGACAAGCTTTGTGAGTTGTTTAAAAAACGTGAGGAAATTCGTGCTCTTTTCAAAAGCTTTAATCTATAGTTACTATTTTTTATAGAGATATCCTATAGATTTCAATACTATTTCAGATAGTAAAATTCAAGTTTAATAACAGTTTTCTTATTTATGTTGATGCTGCATATTCCTTATTAAATCAAAGTTTGGGGTGGAAAAATGAATTCTTATGATTACAAACGTATTGACGAAATTTCCAAGGAAATTATAGACTTCATTCCTACCGGAATCAGCATATATCATCGATACAATAATAAAATTAAATGTATAGCTGCAAATTGCTATTTTGCTGATATGATCGGTGTCAGCAAAGAAAAGCTTATAGGTGAATTTTTCGACAGCATTTTTATGCGTGTTCACCCAGATGACCGTGAACAATGTATTAAAAATTCAGTGGAATTGTTAACCCAAAATCGCAAAGCTTCAGGCACATACAGAATATTCAATTTGAATGATGAACAATATCACTGGTTTCACCTTGACGGTCAGCTGTTTAAAAGTTCTGATGGAAATGAATATGCTTTCTTTATTTTTACTAATGTTGATACTATTGTAAACAGAAAAAATGCTTTTAATAACAATTTTCAGGCACTTCAATCAATTATTCAGTACATTCCCGGCGGAGTTTTCGTTTACTCGGCTGACAAGGATAATGTCTTTTCTTTTGTAAGCGATAATATGCTTCTGATGCTTGGATATAGCAAAGAGGAGTTTGATTTAGCTTTTCATACTCATTTTTCTGAAATGGTTTACATTGAAGACCGCCAGTGCGTTGTGGACGAAATATCAAGAGTTTCTGACGGTAAACTTAACTCTACCTGCTCTTATCGTATCAGAAAAAAAGATGGCTCACTTTTATGGGTTCACGATGAAAGAAACATTGTTACCGATTATAACGGAAAGCATTGGATATACTCAACTATTGTTGATATAACTGATTCAGTAAACGAAAACAATGCACTCACAATGCAAAATAATAAACTTAAAGATATTATTAATAATATTCCGGCAAGTATCATAATCTACAGAAAAGATAAAGAAAATATTTCAATTGTTGCCGTAAACGGTTACCTTAATATTCATTCAAAAGGTCTCGCAGATTCGTTGATCGGCATAAAAAATCAAGAAATTGTTGACTTGGTACATCCTGACGATAAAAAATCAGTTATTAATTTCTTCAATAAGCTTTATTCTGAAAGCGGAGATATGAATCCTTCTGAAATTATTTGCCGTACAAAGCTTGGTCAGAATCTTGCATTCTGCTGGTATCACTGCAGAGCAATATGTATTCCACAAAAAGATGACGTGTCATTGATTTATGCTGTCTACACAGACGCTTCGTACCAGAAAGCAAAAGAAATCGATTTTCATCGTCTTATGCAGAATCTTCTTTCGTCTAATGAAAATTCAATGTTTTCGTGTAGACTGGACTTATCCGAAAACAGATGTATAAACAAATATGGTAAAGATGAATATATTTCACTTTTTAATGACAATTCTGCTGATAATATTTTAGAAAGAGTAAAAAGTCTTATATACGGTGCAGATGAAAAATTAAAATTTTCAAAAGAATATAGCCGAAATTCACTTATAAATAAATTTTATGCAGGCAGACAAAATAATAATTGCAAACTGCGTTTTTCGTTGAATAATATTGATGTTTTTTGGGTAGATGCATATTTTCAGATGATACAGAATCCTTATAGCGAAAATATAGAAACATTCATTTATTTTGTTAATTATGATCTTCAACATAAAAAAGAAAAGATTATAAACTGTATTACTGAAGAAGAATATGACTGCATTGGAATTATTAATGTAAATTCCGGCAAAATAAAATATTATTACCTTACATCGGATATGCGCTTTCCAAAAGAAATGCTGCCGACTGATTATGAGAGCGCAGTAAATATGATCGCCGGGAATTTACTTTCATCATTTGAGCGTGAGCAGTATCTGGAAAAAGTCAGAATTGATACTGTCATAAAAAAACTTGAGGAAAAACCTGTCTATATCTTTTCGTCTTCATGTTCAAGCTTTTCAGGTACGCAAAGAAGAAAAGAAATTAACTACAGATATCTTGATGAAGATCATAGCGAGATTATGTTCTGTTTTAAAGATATAACTGATACTTTTGAACATGAGGAAGAAAATTCCAAACTTCTAAGAACCGCTCTTAATGCTGCTCAAAAAGCCAATCAGCTTAAATCTGATTTTCTTGGAAACGTAAGCCACGATATGCGTACGCCACTTAATGCAATACTCGGATATACAAGACTATCTTTGATGTCGGATAATCCAACTGAAATATATGAAAATCTCCAAAAAACAGAAACGGCAGGAAACACATTACTTTCACTGATTAATGATACTCTTGATCTGCAAAAAATAGAAAACGGTATAATTACACTAAATCCAAAGCCGATTAACAGTACAAAGGCTATAAGGGAAATTATTGCAAATATTAAGCCTATGATGGATGCTAAAAATATAACTCTTGAAATCGACACAAGTCGCACAGAAGAAGTTACAATTAATGTGGATATGCTAAGGCTTCGTGAAATTTTTATCAATTTACTTTCTAACGCTGCAAAATTTACTCCAAACGGAGGAAAAGTTGACATAATTATCGAATGTATAAGAAGAGAAAACGGTATCGCCCACGATAAAATAGTTATCAAGGATAATGGTATCGGAATGACACAGAAATTTCAGGCAAAAATGTTTGAACCGTTTTCTCAGGAACGTACGAAGGAAACTGCTTATATCGGCGGTTCAGGTCTTGGTCTGTCTATAGTGTATCGACTTGTTGAGCTGATGAACGGCAGGATTGAGGTCGAAAGTGAAATAGGAAAGGGTACTTCTTTTACTGTATATGTCGACTTTGAACGTATTGAAAATTTTGATGAAAATAATAAAATCTGCTGTAATGATAACTTGGATATATCAGGCATAAAAGTTTTACTTTGCGAAGATAATAAAATGAATACGGAAATAGCTAAAAGAATACTGGAAAAAAGCGGTGCTACTGTTGTTTCAGTGTCAGATGGTCTTGAGGGTTCAAACAGATTTATTTCATCTGTACCCGGTGAATTTGATATAATTCTTATGGATATAAGAATGCCTGTTATGGACGGATATGCAGCTACATTTGAAATACGGAACTCATTTCACCCACAGGCAAAAACTATACCAATTATTGCTATGACTGCAGATGCATATGCTGCTGATATTGAAAAAGCTTTTACATTTGGTATGAACGGTCATATTTCGAAACCAATTAATATTGATAATATGATAGAGGAAATAGTTTCTCAGCTTAAAAATAACAGCTAATATATGTGCTTTTATTGGAGTATATTATTTTATTGCAAAAGAGGAAAGATATATGGACTTTACAAAAAATGACCTTGATAACATCATAAGGATATATCCCGGCGATTTTTCTGTATTTATCGTAAATGATGGAAAATTGTCAAGTCTTTATAATTCTCCTGATTTGTATAAGCGTTCAGGTATGCAAAAAAATGACTTTGAAAGTATTATAAAAGACAATCCGTATAATATCATTCTTGAAAATGACCGTGATAAAGTAATCAAAGCTGTAAAGAATTTTTTTCAAGATTCGCAAGTTTCTGATGACTTGTGCCTCACATACAGAATAATTCACGCAGAAAAATATTATACATGGATAAACGCTAAAGTCCGTGTCATCGGACATATAAATAGCTTGCCTGTTATTATTACGGTTTTCAGAACTATTCCGGAAAATGTTGATGCTGATTGGAGAGTCCTTGATTATACGGATGAAACCATCTATATCGTAAATAAATCAAACTATGAACTCCTTTACGCAAATAAATCAGCTCTTAATGTATGGGGACACGGTAGCTATATTGGTAAAAAATGCTATGATTATATTCATGGATGCAGCTTGCCATGTGAATGGTGTGAAATGAAAAAAATGATTTCAGGTTCAACCTCACGAAAAGAACTTTTTGTTCCAAATCTTAATCAATGGTTTCAGGTGTCATGCTACGATATAAAATGGTTCGGTGAAGATGCAACTGTAGTTATGGCATCTGATATTACTAAAAATATAGAACTTCGTAATAATCTTCAGATAAATATGGAAAGCCTTGAAACTATTATAAATAATATACCGGTGGGTGTAGGCGTTTGCCGTATTAAAGACAATAAAATTTCAACCGTTACAGTAAATCCAAGAATAAAAGAATTGTTTGGTATTTCTACTGAAAACTTTTCTAACAATTTAGTGAACAAACTTGATAATATTCACCCGAATGACATGGAGATAGTTAAATCTGCTATGAAAAAATGCTATCAACCAAATATTTTTTTTAAATACAATTTCAGATTCAAGTTTAAAGGCAGTGATGATTACAGGTACTATCATGCAAGAGTTCATACTGTCAGCAAAATTGATACAATTTTTGCTTTTATCTGTATATCCGATGTTACATCTGAAAAAGCAGTAGAAGACGAGAAAAATAAAATCAGAAGTATGTACGAAACTGCAACCGAAGAATCACATCTTGTTGTATGGGAATACGATATTATTAATAGACGTATAATAATGGCGGATAATGAATTTACTAAATTTGATTATTCAAAGTTCAATCTGCCAAAGGTTATTGAGAATGTTCCTGATTCACTTGCAAAGTATATTGATGATGTTGATTTGCCTAAATTTTTTAAAATGTACAGCGATATTCAAAACGGTGCAAAAAAGGCTCAGTGCGAAGTTTGGTATAAATTCACTCCAAAAACTGAACCACGCTGTGAAAAAATTACATATACTACAGTATTTGACGAAAATAACAAACCTGTCAGTGCTTACGGCATTGGTCAGAATATTACGGCTCAAAAGCAACGTGAGGAAAATTATAACTATCTTAATCAAAAACTGACTCAAAGTATTGTGGGTTCAGTCCTTTCTTCGCATCTTGATCTTACAAATAACAAGTGCCTTGATATTCAAGCTATCAATTCAACTATACTTGAACATCATTATGCAAATTCAGCAGACGAATTTTTAAATATGGTTGGATCTGATATTGTTGACGAAAATATCAAGGAACATTTTCAGAATAAATTCAACTGTATTTCTCTTATCAAGCTTTTTAAACAGGGACAGAACCAGTTTACTCTTGATTTTCCCATAATTTTTACCAACGGTGAAAAAAAGTGGGTTAGATCAAATCTTACAATGCTGCAGAATCCAATTGATAATCGCATTGAAGCAATTACTTATGCCATTGATATAACACAAAATAAAAAAAATGAAGACATAATTTTGCGTATGACAAATGATGATTGCGATTTTATAGGTCTTATTAATCCAAAACTTCATTTATTTACATTACAACATGGTGAATGGATTTTTGAAGGATTGAAAAATTATACTAATAATACTTACTTTGACTATGTC
>JALCDN010000069.1 GCA_022641595.1 Ruminococcus sp.
ACCGAAAATGACCTCTGTAAAATGTAGAAAATTAACAAAAATCAATGGTATTTTGAAAAAAACTTCAAAACCTCTTGACAAAAATCTCAAATATTGTATAATTATATTAAGAGTAATTGAGAAAAATTTATACAATACAGGAGTGATTTATTATGGGAATTCTCGAGAAATTCAATGACGTCAGTAAGGGCGTTAACGATAAAGCAAAAAATCTCTCGGAAGCCAATAATCTGAAACGCAAAATACTTTATGAGGAAGAACGTATTGTCGAAATCTTCGCTGATATCGGCAAAAAGTATTATAAAAATCCTGACGAAGATCCAAACGTTTTCAGAGTTCTATGTGAAGACATTGATACACGTCGCAGAAGAATAAAGAAGATGCGTTTTGAACTTAATGAAATCAGAGGTTATAAAATCTGCCCTAAGTGTGATGCTGAGGTTAACGATAAGTTCCAGTTCTGCGGTGTTTGCGGTGCAAGACTGCCTGATCCTGAGGATGAAGACTTTACTTCACTTGAAAGTAACGATTACTACACTGAAAGCAGTAACAGTTTCTTTAATGCAGATTCACAGAAAACATATTAAAATTTATGCTGCTCATAAAAATGAGCAGCATTTTTTTGTATATTAAGAACTAAGATATTCACTTTTAAGGAGTGAATAGCAGTAGTTGTCAAATATCTTCCCGTCGTATCGAAGTTCTGCCATACGCTGTATTCCTTCAAGAGTGAAGCCAAGTTTATCGAGAATATGCTGAGAAGCTTTATTAAATGGATAACAAT
This sequence comes from Ruminococcus sp., assembly GCA_022641595.1. Taxonomy (GTDB): domain Bacteria; phylum Bacillota; class Clostridia; order Oscillospirales; family Ruminococcaceae; genus Ruminococcus. Next base: position 785 of record JALCDN010000069.1, read on the forward strand.
AAGCGGCGATAATATCTGCATTTAAAGTGTTGAAACCATACTCAATCACAGCTTTTGCAGCTTCAGTAGCATAGCCGTTATTCCAATATTTGTAGCTCAAAGCATATCCCAGCATAAGCGAATTACTATACTCACGCTTAATATCGCTTACAAGGCTTATTGTGCCGATAACTTTGTTTAGTTCAGGTAAAACTATTCCGAAAATATATGGGCGAGTCATAAAGATGTTCTTAATAATTATTCTTGTATCCTTAATACTTTCGTGTGGAGCCCAGCCTGCACCTGAACCTACTTTGGTGCTTTTGGCGTATTCATAAATGTCTTTAGCGTCATTTTCGGTTATATTGCGAAGATAAAGTCGTTCTGTATGTATTTCTGCCATAATCAGCACCTCCTGAAAAAATGTATTGAGTGATTTTACGATAAACAATTAATAAAAGATACAATAATTGTTTCTATAATTATTGTATCATGAGCAAACATAAAAAGCAACTATTATATTTTAACTATTTTTGTACAATTTGTTTCCGGTATGACGATAAAATGAATAACCCCCTGTATTCACTGAATACAGGGGGTTATAATAATGATTGAAATTTGGAATAAACCTTATGCAATCGGAAGAGTTTTTATATTGCCGAAAGCATATTGCTGAATTGTAACAGCGTCCTGAGCGTTGATGCCGTTTGATTTTCCCTGAACGTCAGCGTTAATCAGACCCTGAGCGGTAATAGGGAATTTAACGGAGTTTACAAGGTAGCGTCTTACCATAACAACATCGGATATATCTACCTTTCCGTCACAGTTAGCATCACCATAGAGTGTCTTTGAAGCGGAAGAATCTGTTGTAGCTTCAGGCTTAGTGCCATCAGGTTCAACACCCCAGATGAGCTTGTCGTTAGAGTAGAGAGTAATTTTATCGGTAATAACAGCAGCATCGTTGTCATCAGCGAAACTTATGAGATCTTTGTAGCTGTAGTCGTTTGTAGAATCCCAAACGGTGTCATAAGTAGTTGGGTTCATTTTGTTTAGCAGACCGAACTGATAAACACGGCTGCCGTAGAAATCGCAGTTCTGCCAAGAAATTTCGATGTAGTAAGTACCCTTGTCATCGTATTTGACAGGAGCAGAGATAATAGCCTGATTTTTGCCGTCGGTGAAGCTTTTTTCCTGATCGTAGTCAATACGGGTTTCGATTGAGCTTATATCCTCACCGATTTTCTGTTGTTCGCCGATATTGAAGTAATATCTTGCTTTGAGGTTGCTTTCAAACTTAGGAGGATTAATAGTTCTGTTGTGGACAACTATTTTTACCTGTAAGCCGGCTTTAGTTTCCTGATTTTTAGCAGCTGAGATGTAGAGACCTGTAGGAAGCGGATTGCCGTCTTTGTCTACCTGTTCGAATCCGGGAGCATTTGATGACATATCAAAGTTAGGGATAACGTGGTTATCTTTTTCGCATTCCTTGCCTTTTGAGCCGAAGTAAGTATAAAGACCTGCGAGGTCGCCGCAGAAAGCAGCGTTGTAGTCGTCAGTAACTTCGTTGTAGATGTAGTCCTTGGTGATATCGTTGTGGTAGTCATCGAGGTCAGGACCGCCAACGAGAGCGCCCCAGAGGGTATGAACTTCTGGATCCGGATCGTCCATGCTTTGAGTAGGTGAGCAGTGAGCGGCTCTGTGGTGAGGGTGAGAAACGTAATTGTGTTCATAGCCTACTTCGTAAGCGTAGCCCATAGGGTTGTCGCCGAGGAGGTATTCCATCTGATCCTTAGCCCACTTAGCGAATGTGAGGTCGCCTGTTTCCTTAGCGTAGACCATAGCCTGAAGACCTGCGGCTGTGTTGTAACGGGCACTTCCGTAACCTGCAACGACAGAGTAACCTTCTTTTGATTTTGCAATGAAGTTACCGCCGCTCTGATCCGGGAGACTTGGAATCTGGTCATAAGTCATAGGCTTGTTCCAGATAAGGTCGTCCATACCGAAGTATTTGTGAGTTGAAGTAGGAACGTAGTAGTTGGCGGTAGCAGCAGTTTTTGCGTCAACGCCCGACCAGAATTCGAGATTCCAGTGGAAGATGTACCAGTCACGGGCTGTGTTGGTAATCGGAGCGAGCTTAGCGAAAACGCCGCCCCAGACAGTATCCCAGCAGTGAACCCAGATATTCTGCCAACAGTTGCCTGTATCGGTCATAATTCTCTTGAGGTAGCCTGTGTATGGGTGAGCACCCTTGGCGTTTGTAGTAGTTTCGTCTACAGCAACGATGTCGTTGATGTAGTCGTAGTTCTGAGTACATTCATAGAGCCAAACGGCAGCCCATGAGAGTTCATCGTAGTCATAGCTTGAGGTATAGAAACCGCCGTCATAACCAAGGCTTGTAGCTGTAGGAACTTCGCCCGGGTTCCATATTTCTGTGTGAGTTTTAACAGCAAATTTGTAAAGAGCGACAGCGTATTTGAGGCATTTCTGAGCATAAGCCTTATCAGTGTCTTTGAAGTTGAGGTAGTTTACAGCCAGAGCAGCAGCAGCGCCGGCACACTGGTCTGAAGCAGGCATTTCTGTAGTAGCGAAGTAAGCCGGACGTTTTACGCCGCATGAAGAAGAAGCAACGAAAGTGCCGTCTACCTGAAGTTCAGGAGGACACCAATAGTTATGGTCGTTGTTGCCTTCACCGACTTGATAGCAGTAAGCAACAACATCGCCGTTGTCATCGAGGAAAGTAGCCTTCATAAAGTAATCGTTGATCCAACGAAGCTCGTCCTCAACGTGTTTCTGAAGACCTGTTTCCTTGTAGGCATCACGGAATTCGTAGTAGCCCCAACCGATAGTGGAAGCAGAATAGCTGCCCGGGAGACCGAATTTAACGTGGTCGCCGGCATCGTGCCAGCCGCCTGTCAGGTCAACGCAGCCGTCGCCGTCAGGGTCGAGGAAAGCCTTATTTTTTGCGATGAAAGCGCTGGTCATATTGACGCCTACATAGAGGTCCGGGTCGTCTTTGCCCTCTTCGCCCTGAGCCTTGCCGTCGTAAGCGCCTGTACCTTGACCGTCGCCGAGTTCCTCGTCAGTTTTGCCCTTATTTGTTTTTGGCATAGGGTTCATAGTAACGAGAGGAATTTTAGCGTCTTTGACATGGCAGTCAGCTCTCCAAGAGTAATAGCCGTCTTCAGCGACCTTGTCGCCGCATTTATTTGCGTCATAGAAGCAAAGTGCGAGCTGAAGAGCCTCAGCGAAGTTATCATAGTCGTTTTTATTCTCTTTGTCGATAACCGCAGCGTTTACACAGCCTATGGTTGACGTAACGAGAAGGGAACAACATGAAACAGCCGCAATGACAGATTTCAGCAATTTTTTTCCGTTCATAATTAAAGACCACTCCTTTGATAAAATATTTCAAGGTAAAAGCTGAAAAGTATCCGGTGCCGCACGTTTGAGTGAAAAAATCCGGCAGCAGCGTGACTCAAAGCATATTTTGTGCAGCTTTTGGAATCAGTGCATTGTGCTGAATTTTTACAGTGAGAACGCAAGATGGAGATTCAGAGTTACCTTTAAGACAATGTTCATGGCACATCAAAAAACCTCTTTCGAGATAACGAAACAGGGTTCTGATAGATACCATTTAGAAAGATGGTATTGGTTTAAACGAAAGTAGATTCAGAGATGCAAATTTAAGCAATCAGAGAAGATTTTTATTTTTAAGGCGGTCAAAGACCGTGTTATAGCCGTTGTTGCCGTCTTTGAGGGAGCGGTTTACACGGCTGATTGTAGCGGTGCTTGCGCCTGTGTCGGTGACGATCTGATTATAGACTCTGTGTTCGGTAAGAAGCTTAGCGACCTGAAGGCGTTGAGAGAAGGCTTTAAGTTCGAGACCTGTGCAGAGGTCGTCGAAGAATTCGTAGCATTCATCGACTGAGTTAAGGCTGAGGATAGCTTCGAAGAGCAAGTCCATATTAGGTGATTTAATTTTATCGATCATAATTTAGCTCCAATCATTGCAAAATAGGAAAAGCAGCAGAATGCAAAATGAACTTAAGTGTAGGGAGAAAATTTGTCTTAATAAAATAAAGACGTAATGGTTCTGTTGATTTCCGAATCGGTTCACACTGTCGCAAGAGAAGTCCAAATGAAAGCGGTGTGTGAAAGCATTTCTTGGATATATTTTACCACAATAAAACGTAAAAGTAAAGAGTATTTGTAAATTTTATGAAAATGCGGAGGCGAACATCAGAGGAATATTTTTCACATCTAACACTATTTTAACACATAAAAATCAGAAAGTAAACGATATTGCGAAATTTAAAGAATTTTACCAATAATATGTATTCCTAAAAACTTTGATTCAAAGAATTTTATGCGGATGTTTGACTGTGTATTGCGTTACGATGTGAAAAATTGCCCGTAATTGAAAAAAATTGTGCAAATCGCAGGGAAATAGTTGAGTCGTTCAAAAGAAAGGTTTTCCGCTTGCAATTAGAGAAGTTTTATTGTATAATGTTATTCAGGGATTATGCAATTTCAGGTATCGGCAAACTGCGAATGCTGATGCCCTGTCCCTTATAGTGCGTTTTATTAAAACTGCACCCGTGAAAACGTGCTTTAATACCGGTTCGCAGAGATAGAATGGTGATTTTATGAACGAAAACAACTTTGAAATCGAAAATGTCAAGACGGATAGTGAAAATACTTTTTTCGCAATAGCAATGCGTGGAATGGTCGCATTTCCTAAAATGGTCATGCATTTTGATATTGCTCGCCCGAAGTCTGTTAAAGCAGTTGAGAATGCAATAAAATCAACGGGAAAAGTTTTCCTTGTAGCTCAGAAGGACGCCTATGTCGATGAGCCTGACATATCGGATCTATATAAAATCGGCGTTGTAGCCGAAATACGCCAGGTACTTCGTATGCCGGACGGTGTTATGAAAATTCTTATCGAAGGTTCTTACAGAGCTTCTATTACAGAACTTGATATAGGTGATGATGTACTTAAAGCTACAGTAAAAAAACTTCCAACATATTCCCATACAAAATATGACGAAACAGAAGCTGAAGCCCTGATACGCTCAATCAAGGATATGTTTGAACGCTATTTTTCATTCTTTCCTAAAATGCCAAAGGAAGTTATGAGCTCGGTAATGCGTCAGGATTCGCCGTATAAGCTCTTTGAAGAGGTAGTGTTCAATACAAATTTCAGCTATCAGGACAAACAGAGCCTTCTTGAGGAAAATGGCATAATAAATAAATTGTCACTGCTTTTCTCCACACTTGTTTCCGAAGTCAATATACTTCAGCTCGAAAATATGATAAGCGAACAGACAAAGGAAAGTATCGACAAGGGTCAGCGTGAGTACTACCTTCGTGAGCAGCTGCGTGTCATACAGTCACAGCTCGGAGAAGATGAAGATGACGAAAGCTTTGAGTATGCCAAGAAAATTTTCAGTCTCAAAATTGACACCGACAGCCGTGACAAGCTGCTGAAAGAGGTCGATAAGCTTTCAAATCTGCCGTCATCATCACAGGAAGCTTATGTTATACGCAATTATATCGATACCTGCCTCGATCTTCCATGGGGCAAGTATTCAAAGGGAAACGTTACACTTAAAAAAGCAGAGGCAATTCTTGAAAAGGATCATTATGGCCTTAAAAAAGTCAAGGAGCGTATTATCGAGTTTCTGGCAGTACACACACTTAATCCGGATATCAAGGGACAGATAATATGCCTTGTAGGCCCTCCCGGAATCGGAAAAACTTCAATTGCCAAATCAGTAGCTAAGGCTATGGGAAGAAAATATGTAAGAGTATCACTGGGCGGAGTCCGTGATGAAGCCGATATCAGAGGTCACAGAAAAACTTATGTCGGTGCTATGCCCGGAAGAATAATTACCGCTATCCAACAGGCAGGAACTTCAAATCCATTGATCCTTTTTGACGAAATCGACAAGCTTTGCAGCGATATAAAGGGAGATCCGTCGGCGGCTATGCTCGAAGTTCTTGACAGTGAACAGAATAATGCTTTCCGTGACCACTTTATAGAGCTTCCATTTGACCTCAGTAAAGCAGTTTTCCTGACAACGGCAAATACAACTTCAACTATTCCTGAGCCACTGCTCGACAGAATGGAAGTCATTGAGCTTACAAGCTATACTGCCGAGGAAAAATTCCATATTGCCAAGGAACATCTGATTCCAAAACAGATAAAGGAAAACGGTCTGAAAGCAAGTCAGCTTAAAATTGAAGACAAGGCTGTTGATGACGTAATAGCCTACTATACAAAAGAATCAGGCGTAAGAACACTTGAACGTACAATCGCTTCGCTTTGCAGAAAAGCAGCAAAGCTGATTGCTTCCGGCGATGCAAAGAAGGTAACCGTAAAATCAGCCAACCTCAGCGAATTTTTAGGTGCATATAAATATCTTCCTGACCTTAAATCAAACAATAATCAGGTAGGCATCGTAAACGGTCTTGCATGGACTTCGGTAGGCGGAGTTCTTATGCCTCTTGAAGTTCTCATAATGAAAGGCAAGGGAAGTATTGAAGTTACGGGTTCTCTCGGAGACGTAATGAAGGAAAGCGCAAAGCTTGCCATAAGCTACAGCAGAAGTGTTGCTGAGAAATACAATATAAATCCTGACTTTTATAAAGAAAATGATATTCATATTCATGCTCCTGAGGGTGCAGTTCCAAAAGACGGACCATCAGCAGGTGTAACAATGTCAACAGCACTGATTTCCGCACTTTCAGGCATTCCCGTAAAGTCGGAGGTCGCTATGACAGGCGAGATAACTCTGCACGGAAAGGTTCTTCCAATCGGCGGACTCAGAGAGAAAACTATGGCAGCCTATAAGGCTGGAATCAAAACCGTCATTATCCCGAATGCCAATAAGCCTGACCTTGAAGAAGTCGATAACGTTGTAAAGGAAGCTATAAACTTCGTGTATGCCGAAACTATTGAGCAGGTTCTTGACAATTCACTCGATTATTCTGTTAAGCCGTCTGCTACTGAGAGTGCAAAAAAACATGAGACCGTTGTTGTGTCATAATTTTTTAAAGGAGGTTCTGATTTGAATTTCAATAACGCTGAGTTTCTGACCTCATATGGAAAATTTTCACAACTGCCGCCTGCAAAAGGAGTCGAAATTGCCTTTGCAGGCAGATCAAATGTCGGAAAATCTACACTTATAAATAAACTCTTCGGCAGGAAAAGTCTTGCAAGAGTAAGCTCTGTTCCCGGAAAAACCGCAACAATAAATTTCTATAAGCTTGAAAATATAAATTTTGTAGACTTGCCCGGATATGGCTACGCAAAGGTGTCCAAAAGCGAAAAAGAACGCTGGGCTGACCTTATTGAGGGCTATTTCAGCTCGGAGCGTGATATAAGACTCGTATTTCTGCTTGTTGATATGCGTCACACTCCGTCAGCAGACGACCTGCATATGATAAACTATCTTATAGAAACCGAAAGACCTTTTGCTATCGTTCTTACCAAAGCTGATAAGCTTAAAAAAAATGAACGTGAAACAAGAATGTCGGCTTTTGCCGATGAAATTCCACATTTTAACGATATTCACGTTATACCGTTTTCCTCACAGACGTTTGAGGGGGTTGACGTGCTGAGAAATATTATAGAAGATGTTTCAGCCGACGAAGATGCTGCTGAAACCGATTAACAGCCATATGAAAGGAAGTTTAAATAATATGTTTGTATCTGATAATCTTACCGTAAACGAAAAAGGAAATCTCGCAATAGCAGGTCAGGATACCGTGGAGCTTGCAAAAAAATACGGAACCCCTCTCTACGTTATGGACGAACAACTTGTAAGAAAACATTGCAGAAGCTTTAAAAACAGTATAGATAAATTCTACGGAGGAAACGGTCTTGTGTGTTATGCCAGCAAAGCATTTTGCTGCAAGGAAATGTGCCGTATCGTAACAAGCGAAAAGTGCGGACTTGATGTTGTTTCGGCAGGAGAACTGTATACTGCAATCAAGGCAGGTGCAGACTGCGAGAACATCTGCTTCCACGGAAACAACAAAACAGATGAAGAACTAAGATTTGCGGTTGAAAATAATGTCGGACGCATAATTGTTGATAATATTTCCGAGCTTTCAAGACTCAATGCTATAGCCGAGGCAAATGGCGTTACTGCAAGAATAATGTTCAGAATAAAACCCGGCATTGACGCTCATACGCATAACTTTGTAAAGACAGGACAGATAGACAGCAAGTTCGGATTTGCACTTGAAACAGGTGAAGCTTTTGAAGCCGTAAAAATTGCACTGTCACACAAAAATATAATGCTAAGGGGACTTCATTGTCACATAGGCTCGCAGATTTTCGATATCGCACCGTTTGAAGCTGCCGCAGAGGTAATGCTGAAATTTATCGCAAAAATCAAAAATGAACTTGGATTTGAAGTAAAAGAGCTAAATCTCGGAGGCGGTTTCGGTATCAAATACCTTAATGAACACGATCCGGTGCCTTACGAAACATATATGGAAAAGGTATCGGTCAAGGTACATCAAAGCTGTAAGGAGCTTGGCATTACACTTCCGTTTATTCTTATCGAACCGGGACGTTCCATTGCAGGCCCTGCCGGTATAACCCTTTATACTGTCGGTGCAAGAAAGGAAATCCCGAATATAAGAACATATGTTTCGATTGACGGAGGCATGGGTGATAATCCGAGATATGCTCTTTACAAGTCTGAATACGAAGCAATCGTTGCAAACAAAGCTTCGCAGGAACGTGATGAAAAGGTTACAATCGCAGGTAAATGCTGTGAGAGTGGAGACCTTATCGGCGAAGGAATGAAGCTTCAGCACGCTGAAGCAGGCGATATAATTGCAGTCTGTGCAACAGGAGCATACAATTATTCAATGTCGTCAAACTATAATCGCATTCCAAAGCCGGCAGTAGTGTTTGTAAATGAAGGTAAATCGTCAGTTGCCGTAAAGAGGGAAACTTACGAAGACATAGTAAGAAATGATATCTGATAATTCATATACAAAATGAAATCCGCCCTGATTCTTATGAATCGGGGCGGATTTTTTACATATTTGGTTTTTGCATTGAAAATTCTGAATAAGCGTTTAAGAAATTATCCTCATAAGCTTTGCCATACTTTATTTTAGCAAGATTATAAAGCTCAACAGTTGAGTTCAATACATCAACAAAACGTATATTTGACATATTAACGATATAGGACTTATGTATCCGAACAAAGTTAAATTCAGCAAGTTTTAGTTCAGCAGCTGAAATATTTTCTCTTACAATAACATTATTTTTACCGTAAAGCACATATTCTATGTAGTGTGACTTGCTTTTAATGTAAAGTATATCCTTAAGATAAACTTTTCTAACTTTTCCGTAAGGCAGAGGGACTGTGATATATCTTGAAATATTTGATTCGTATGCGATATGCTTCATAACGTCGTAGATTCTGTCAGCGATATTTACAGCAATAGATTTTCTTATAAAGTTATAAGGTGCAAAAGAAAAGCTTTCATAAACTGTTCTTTCCATTGAAGTAAGAAAAATAAGCTTTGTTTTAGAAGGTATCTGTCTCATTCTCTTAGCAGCAGTAATTCCGTCCATATCAGGCATTTTAATGTCAAGAAAAACAATGTCAAAATTTTTGTTTATGTGAGCCGAAAGGAATGGCAAAGCAGAAGTGAAAGTAGTGACAGAGGCATCAAAATTCAACTTTTTTGCTGAATCATCAATGTATAATTTTACACGGTTCAGAAAGATTTTATCATCATCGCAGACAGCGATTCTCAGCACACAGATCCACACCCTAATACATAAAATTCATGATCTATATTTGATTGTTAAATAAATAATCGAAACAACATAACAATATAATTTTAACACTTATGTATAAGAATTTCAATATTTTCATTGAATTAATTAATAATTTCCACATTATGACTATATCTGATGGGAAAATGTAAGCAAAAATTTATATTAATTTGTCGATTTTTGGCAGGATTTTAGAGATGCCATTTAGTTTATCTGTACTTGTAAATCTGAGTATCCTCAAATCCGTCGAGCAGGGTAGTAACCTTTCCGAAAGCCATAGAAGTGCCTTTTGCTACGCAGTTTACAGCGTCCTTTGCGATGTTGCAGTTTATGTTGAGAGTACGTTTTATAAGTTTTGTGAGACCGCCGAGGAGAGCACCGCCGCCTGTAAGCAGGAGACCGTTGTCATAGATATCGCTTACGAGTTCCGGCGGAGTATCCTCGAGAACTTTTCTTATAGCCTCCATAATAGCGAAGGTGTCGTCCTCGATAGCCTCAAAGAGTTCGGTTTCGCTTAAATTAATTTGTTCCGGCAGACCACGCAGTAGATTTCTGCCCTTAACGAGGTAAGTGATTTCGTCACTTGGGTCATAGAGGTTAGTGAGTTCGATTTTGATGCGTTCTGCGGTTCTTTCGCCGATAAGCAGTTTGTACTTGTTCTGGATATATATAATGATAGAGCGGTCAATTTTATT
>JALCDN010000070.1 GCA_022641595.1 Ruminococcus sp.
AGCGGTTGCAGGTGCAGGTGGGGAAATTATACTTCGTGATTCATGTATTGCGGCTATGGAACCGTTTATTTCGGTTCTTGACAGCACAGGCTGCAGCATTTATTCAAGTGAAAACGATATATACCTGAGAAGCGGAACAAGACTTAAAGCTATCAAAAATCCTATAAGAACAATGCCGCACCCCGGATTTCCAACGGACGCTCAAGCCGTTCTTATGGCAGCACTAACGAAATCATACGGAACAAGCGTATTTGAGGAAAATATATTCGATTGCCGATATCAGCATACGGATGCACTCGTTAAAATGGGTGCAAATATTAAGGTGATAAGCAAAACAGCTATTGTTCAAGGAGTCACAAACCTTTACGGAGCTCCTGTTGAAGCGACCGACCTTCGTGGAGGTGCTGCAATGGTCATAGCTGCTATAATGGCAGAAGGTCAAAGCAGTATATCAAATATCAGCCACATTGACAGAGGATACGAAAAAATCGAGAAGTATTTTTCTCAGCTCGAAGCAGATATAAGACGCACTGATGATTCAGAATAATTTGTAAATCGGGGAGTAAATTGTATTTATGAAGGACGTCGAAAAAACAAATGTTGAAAGAGACAACAGCAGCAAAAGAATGAGACGACGCAAAAGACATATGAAACTTTATATATTTGTTGTTGTATTTCTTGTTTTTTGCATTATAATTACATTGAGCTGCACGTTGCTATTTAATATAAAGCAAATAACTGTAACCGCAAATGAAACAATCAATTATACGCCTGAGCAGATTGTGCAAGCTGCAAATGTTAAAACAGGAGATAATATGATACTTCTGAAATCATCTGAAGCAGAGGCAAATATTCTGAAAGAAATGCGTTATATAGAAAAGGCAGAAATTCATAAAAAATTTCCGTCTACATTGGAAATAAAAGTGGAAAAGTGTGTTCCGGCATATAATATTACCTACGAAATGGGAACACTTGTTGTAAGCAGAAACGGAAAAATACTCGAAAACAATGGCGTTGTGACGGATGGACTGCCTGTTGTCAAAGGATTCGTTCCCTCAACAACAGCTCCCGGTCAGAAGATAAGCTCAAATGATGTGCAGCAGCAGGAAATATATGACGCATTAACAAAGAAAATGAAAAGCAAGTCTGAATTTAGCATCACAGGCATCGATATGACAGATAAATATGAAACAATAGTTACATATTCAAATGGCATAATTTTTAAAATGGGTAACTGGACTGATATACCATATAAACTTTCATTGGCCGAAAATGTAATGAAAAAAGTAGGCAACACACCCGGATACATAATGATGATAGGTACGAATCAATGCTCTTTCAGAACAACTCAGCAGAGTGGATTTGAAACAACAATTTCACCGACTGTAACAACAGCAGTGACAGATGCAAACGGTAATACAATAACAGAAACTACAACAGCACCTGATGATACAGCAAATGATTCCGCAAGCGATGAAACAACCGAAACTTCTTATGCGGATGATGAGGAGCGTATGTTCCAGGAACACGATGCAATGGTAAGAGAATCAGAAGCTGCAATGGATAGTTCAAAAAGCGAAAACAATTCGGAAAACGAAAATGATAATCCAGCAAGCGAAAGTAATAACTAAAATTTAGTTAATTTTGCACAAATCTGTGAAAAGCTTTAGTGGATTAAGGCGAAATATTGTGAAAACAAGAAAAATTTAAAAAAAAGTACACAGAGTCTTGAAAAAATGTTGATTATATGCTAAAATAAATAGTGTATTTTTAAGATGTAATAATTATAATTGAAAAATAAGGAAAGATTAAATACAGGAGGAGTTAAGAATGGCTGATTTTATTTTAGAGGAAACTCTTGAGCCAGACGTAAATATAAAGGTTGTCGGAGTCGGTGGCGGCGGTGGTAATGCTGTAAACTGCATGGTTGATTCAGGTGTGAATAATATTGAGTACATAGCTGTAAATACTGATGCAAAGGCTTTGAATAAATCAAAGGCTACTACAAGAATACCAATCGGTGCTAAACTTACAAAGGGCAGAGGAGCAGGCAATAAACCTGAAATCGGACAGCGCTCGGCAGAAGAAAACAGAGACGAAATCGAAACACACCTTAAAGGTGCTGATATGGTTTTCATTACTGCAGGTATGGGCGGAGGAACAGGTACAGGTGCTGCACCTGTAGTCGCTAAAATTGCACAGGAAATGGGAATCCTTACTGTTGCTGTTGTTACAAAGCCGTTTCAGTTTGAAAGAGAACAGAAAATGCTTCAGGCAGAAAAAGGTATTTCTGAACTGAAAAAATATGTAGATTCACTTATTGTCATTCCTAACGAAAGACTCCTCGTTGGCATTGACAAGCCACTTACTATGAAACAGTCATTCTCACTTTCAGATGATATACTTAAAACTGGTGTAAAGAGCATCTCTGACTTAATAGTTGAAGAAGGATATATAAACCTTGACTTTGCCGATGTCTCAACAATAATGAAGGGCGCAGGTTACGCTCATATGGCTATAGGTCACGGTTCAGGTAAGGATAAGGCTCAGCAGGCTGCTGAAGCTGTTATCAAAAGCCCACTTCTTGAAACTTCAATTGAGGGTGCAAAACGCTTGCTTATCAATGTTGCTATGTCCGAGGATATACTTTCTTCAGATGTCGATACAGCTACAAAGATGATAACAGATCAGGCTGCTGAAGGCGTTGAATTTATCTTTGGTACTTCATTTAAGGAAGATATGCAGGACGAAATGCAGATTACTGTTATCGCTGCCGGTTTTGAAGATGGCGATTCTGACGCTATTGCTGACGATACTACAACAGAAAACAGCGATGAAGTAATCCCTATAGATAATCCACTTATTGACAGTCTTGGTCTGGGAAATACAAGCTCTAATACAAAATCATCTTCTCAGAACGATGACCTTGAAGATATCCTTAAAATGCTTGGCAACTAATTTCTATTTTCTGCTGTCTGACCGCAGTTCATACTGCGGTCATTAATTTTATAAAAGATATACTTCTGCTGACTATTTTAATTAATTTAAAATCGTGCAGCAATAAGTTACGGTAAAATCTCGTTTTAAACAAAAATAATTCGCTTTTATGTTAAAATGCACTAAAATCAATGAAAAAATTCTACATTATGATAGTTGAAATTGAAATTCAAAAATGTTATAATAAAATAAAGGTGTTAAAGTATCCCTTTTGAAAATAGTTCCGCAGAATTCTTCTGTGGGGATTGGAGCGTATTACAATGGACGAAAGTGTTGTATTAAGAACCGCTAAAGTTGGCGGATTTGTAAAAGAAGATGTTTTACAGTACGTTGATGAACTTAATTCCAAAAATGTTGCTCTCGAAGAGCAGATAAAGTCTTTGCAGGAAGTTGGTCCTGCCGATCCTCAGGAAATTAACGATTATAAACAAAAAATCGAAAAGCTTCAGGAAAAGTTCAATACATCGAATAATTCTCTGAGAGCTGCAACAGCAGAACTCGATTCCGCTAAAAAACAGCGTGAACAGGATCAGCATATGATCAGTCAGCTAAAAGATCAGGTTGCTAAGAGCAGCGGCTCGGCTAATGCTGTCGCTGAACTTAATAATGTAAAATCTGAGCTTTCCAAGGCAAAAAGTGAGATTGACAGACTTAAAAATATCGCTGCAACTGCTGAACAAAAAGCAGCCGCTGCTCTGAAAAATGCAGGCAGCCAACAGGCTAAGTCTGCTGCCGATACATCCGCTAAGGATGCCGAGATTTCTAAGCTCAGCAGTGCTTTAAATGCTGCAAAGAATGACCTCAACGAGAAAAATAAACTCATTGATGAAAAGGAAAAGGAAATCGCCGATAAGAAAAATGAGATTTCAAAGCTTAACGACGATATTGCAGAGCTTAAGGAAAATGCAGAATCTTCTATTGCCCCTTCATTCGATATGGGGGCTCTGTTTACAGAAGCTCAGAAGACTGCTAAGAAAATTACAATTGAGGCAAGAAATGCTGCTGATAAAATGACGAAAGATGCTGCAGCAGAGTCTAAGCAGATTATTGATAACGCAAATGCTGAAGCTACTAAAACAATTGAATCAGCTAATACTACTGCCCAGACTTGCATAAATGAAGCTAATGAACAGGCTAAAATGACTGTTCTTGAAGCTAATCTGCGTGCTGATAAGGTAAATGAAATTGCAGCAACTGTAAAGAACCTTCTTTCTAATGAAATTGAAAGCGTTAATACTAAGTTCACTGATGTTTCAAATCTTATGAAGAAGCTTACTTCTCAGGCAAACGACAGAATGAATGAAGCTCAGCTTATTATTACCGAGGCCCGTTCCGTTGTTAACAGTACAGATGATAAGGCTGTACAGAAGGCTAACGTTCCGGATAGTGCTTCAATGAACGAAAAAGTTTCGTCTAATTTTGAGAAAAACATCAAGGATGAGAGATTCAACCCAAAGCCTGCCCAAAATCCTGATCAGATGAATAAAAATATGCCTCATCAGGACAAACAATCGAAAAAAGCTGCAAATTTTAATTTTGATATGTCAGAACTTCTTAAAGCTGCCGAAGAGGAAGCTGCAAATACTCCGGAGGAACAGAATTAATTATGTGTGCTGGCGTGCAACCTTTTAAAGGTTGCACTGCTTAACATTTTTTAAGGAGGTATTTTCCTGTTGGCTGCAATTAAGTTAAATGTCGAAAATCTGCGTGCATCAGCTCACCTTTTAAAAATAGGTGATAAGGTACTGCTAAGTGGTACGGTGTATACTTCTCGTGACGCTGCACATAAACGTATAAAGGCTCTTATTGAAAGTGGCAGCCCTTTACCATATGATTTGCATGACAGTGTAATTTATTATGCCGGTCCGACTCCTGCACAACCAGGTAAAGTCATAGGTGCTTGCGGTCCTACTACTTCAAGCAGAATGGATGTTTACGCTCCTGACTTTCTCGATTCCGGTCTTGTTGCTATGATTGGAAAAGGTGAACGCAACAAAGATGTAAAAGATGCAATAATTCGTAACGGAGCAGTATATTTTTGTGCTGTCGGTGGTGCAGGTGCTCTTGCAGCAAGATGCATAAAAAGCTGTGAGGTGATTGCTTTCGAGGACTTGGGTTGCGAATCAGTAAAAAAACTTTATATTGAAGATTTTCCACTTATTGTCGCTATTGACTGTAACGGTGGCGATATTTTTGCTTCAGGCAGAGAAAAATATGCCGTTGCATATAAAAATTAACAAAAAATAGTGCAATAAATTATATAAAATGATGTTTTTTTTGATAATTGATTTATTTTTGTCAATATTTTATTGACATTTAAAAAAAATTGGTATATAATATATAATATAATCTTGAAACTTAACATTGTGAAATTTTCTTTTCACAATTGCGTTTGTATCAGCATTATATAATAATTTTTAATGCTATTGCTTCATAGCATTAAATCTTAGCCTTATCAAAACATTTTAAATTCATGACCGGGTAGCTTAATTCAAGAGCGTTGTTTATCAAAGGTGTTGGTGCAAATCCAATCAAGGTCCAAATATTTTAAGCGAGGTATATTAAAATGTACGAAGACAAGACATTGGTCTGCAAGGAATGCGGAAACGAATTCACATTCACAGCAGGCGAGCAGGAATTTTATGCAGAAAAAGGATTTGTAAACGAACCCCAGAGATGCAAGGCTTGCCGTGACGCAAGAAAAAATAGCGGCAGATCTGAAAGAGTTATGTACACAGCTACTTGTGCATCATGTGGTCGTGAAGCAAAGGTTCCTTTTGAACCTAAGGAAGGCAGAGCTGTTTACTGCAGCGATTGCTTTGCTAAGATGAACGAAGCATAATATAGCAGATTCAAGGCACAGTTAATTCTGTGCTTTGACTTTTTCTAATAGCTTTTGTATAAAATTTGGTCTCATTCATATAATATAAATATTATGATGTGGAGGAAGTATAATGGTTATTACTAAAGATACTGTAATCGGTGACATTCTTGATACCGATTTTGATGTTGCTCCGCTTTTCCTTGAAATTGGTATGCACTGCCTTGGTTGCCCTGCTTCGAGAAGCGAGTCAATCGCTGAAGCCTGCGAAGTTCATGGAACTGACGCTGACGAACTGGTCAACAAGCTGAATGCTCATTTCGCAAAAAAAGCTTAATGCTTAAATTAGCGTGTCGTAATTTCGGCACGCTACATTTTTATCGTGAAATCTCTAAAAGCCTACTTGGAAAATCAGGTTTTTAGAGGTTTCGCAATGTAATTTGAGGTGTTAAAATGTTGGATAGCCGACTAAAATTATGTGCTGAAATGGTAAGCGGAATTGGAATTACCTGCGATGTTGGTACAGACCACGCTTACCTCGCATGTGAACTCGTTAAAAGCGGCAAGTGCCAAAAGGTAATTGCAACTGATATAAACAGCGGTCCTTTGAATGCAGCTCGTCAGACTTCTGAAAAGTACGGTGTTTCGGATAAAATTGAACTTGTACTTACAAATGGTCTACAGGGCATAAATCCTGAAAATATTTCAGATATTGTAATTGCAGGTATGGGTGGCGAAACAATTATCGGTATTTTAAATGGTCATAAATGGCTAAAAGATGGCGTTAATATAATTCTCCAGCCAATGAGTAAAGACGAATTACTGAGAAAGTGGCTTTATGACGAAGGCTTTCAAATAACTGAGGAAAAGGTTGCAGAAGATGACAAGTTCATTTATTCTGTTATGAAAGTCATATTTGTCGGAGAAGCAATTAGTATAACCGATTTTTCTGCTATAGTCGGTAGAATTGACTATTTATCAGACAACGTTGCAAAAAAATATGTTATGAGACGTGCTGATAAGTTGCTTTCTATTGCAAAAGCACTTTACTCTGCCGGAAAAATTAACATTGCTGACGAAAAGTACAAGCTTGCTCTGCAGCTGAAAAATGTTGTTGAAAATAGCTATGTATCAACTAATGATGTTTTTAACCTTATGGATTTCTATTTCCCTTTCAAATACCAGGAAAAATGGGATAATTCAGGATTTCTGGTCGGAAATCCTGAAATGGCTGTACATAATATACTTCTCACGCTTGATATCACAAATGAGTCAATTTATGAGGCTATGAAAAAGAAATGTGAACTTATTATTTCACATCATCCAGTTATATTCGAGCCGTTGAAGCAAATTTCGTACAATTCACCTGTTAATAATCTGATAAAAAATAATATATCAGCTATATGTTCGCATACTTGCCTTGACGTTGCTGACAATGGCGTTAATGATGCAATGTATAACATAATTTCAAAAACTTTTAAGGTTTCAGATTCATCTGAGGTTTTTGAGATTTCAACTTCTGATGGTCATGGTTATGGAAAAGTGTGCGAGCTTGAAAATGAATGCGATACTGCTGAATTTGCTGAAAAATTAAAGATTGCGTTCAACTGCAGCGTTGTAAGATTTAGTCGGAATGTAAAGAAAGTAAAAAGATTTGCTTTTGTTTCAGGTTCAGGAGGTTCGATGCTTGATATTGCAATTGAAAAGAAATGTGATTGTCTTATAACAGGCGATGTAAAGCATGATGTCTGGATAAAAGCAGAAAATTGTGGCTTGTCTATTTTTGATTGTGGCCATTTTCACACGGAAAATATCGTCCTTAAACGCCTTAAATGTGTTATTGAGGCAAATTATCCATTATTGAATGTAACAATTGCTGATTCTTCAGTTGATCCGGTCAGATATATATAACAGGTGGTTAAAATGAATATTTTTTCTTGTCCAATTTGCAATGAGATCCTGAATAATGACAAAAAAACATATAGTTGCTCAAATCGTCATACATATGATATTGCACGCAGTGGATATGTAAATCTGCTTATAAATCAAAGCTCTGGCGGAGTACATGGTGATAATAAACTAATGGTAAACGCAAGAAAAATGTTTCTCGATAGTGGATATTACCAGCAACTTTTAAAAGCTACAGAAAATACTGTTGCTTCGTGTTGCAAATCAGGTATGACGTTACTTGACTGTGGTTGCGGTGAAGGCTATTATACTGACGGGATATGTAAGACACTTCTGAAAAAATTTGAAAATGTTGATATTTTTGGCATTGATATTTCTAAGGACGCAATTGACTTTGCATCGAAAAGATGTAAAGAGGCAAGGTTTGCTGTTGCAGGAGTATTTCACCTGCCGGTACTTGACAGAAGCTGCGATTTGCTTTTGACAATGTTTGCTCCATATTGCGGCGAAGAATTTCAAAGAGTGCTTAAAACCAATGGACAAATGATTATGGTAATTCCAGGTGTGCGTCACCTTTGGGAGCTTAAGCAGGCAATCTATGCAGTGCCTTACTTGAATCAGGTCAAGGACTACGAACTTGACGGATTTGAATTGCAGTCTGTTGAGAAAATTTCCTACGAAATTGAATTGAACTCGAATGAAGACATAGTCAATCTTTTTTCAATGACACCTTATTATTACAAAACAGGTAAAAATGAACAGGAAAAGCTAAAGCTTCTTGAAAAACTTAAAACTACAGTTGAATTTGAAATTATTACTTACGCAAATATGTGCTGATACTTACTATCAGAACGAAAGGAACTAAAAATGGCATTAGACGGAGCTTTTCTTTATGCAATAAAATCTGAACTTGAATTTTTGATAGGCAGCAGAGTTGAAAAAGTTCATCAGCCCTCACGAGAGGAAATAATTATTTCACTTCGCACACGTCAGGGCAGTTATAAGCTACTCATTTCTGCAAATGCATCAAGTGCAAGAGTTCACATAACAAATATATCAGTTGATAATCCAAATATACCGCCAATGTTCTGTATGCTTCTTAGAAAGCTTCTCGGAAGCGGCAAACTTATTGATATACGTCAGGACGGACTTGAGCGAATACTATTTTTCGATTTTGAGTGTGTAAATGAACTTGGTGACATTGTAACAATAACATTAGCATGCGAAATAATGGGACGTTGTTCAAATTTAATAATAATTGGCGAGAACGGTAAGGTAATTGACAGCATAAAACGTGTTGACGAAGAAATGTCAAGGGAAAGAATGGTTCTTCCGGGAATGACATACACTTTGCCGCCACGAAGCAACAGACTCAATTTTTTGACTGCTGAACGTTCTGAAATAGAACAAGCACTTGAAAATGCAAAACCTGCTGAGCTTTCAAAGGTGCTGATACGCATTTTTGAGGGCGTTTCTCCTGTGCTTGTCAGAGAATGGACTTTTTATGCGGGTATGGGCGAGTATATTCAGTCCGACAAACTTACGCAGGACATTAAAGACAGGCTTGTATCTGCAATAAATCAGTCAAAATTTGCACTTTCAGACGGTAAGTGCGAATTTACTTCACTAAGCGATAAAGACGGTATGCTGAAAGATTTTTCATTCATACACATCTCTCAATATGGCAATCTTCTTGATGCCAAAATTCATAAGAGTGCATTTGAACTTCTTGACTATTTTTATGCTGAAAGAGACTGCAAGGCAAGAATGAAGCAGAGAGCAAATGATTTGTTCAAGTTGCTTGTAAATCTTACTGAAAGAGTTTCAAAAAGACTTTCAGCTCAGCGTGATGAGCTTTCAGAATGTGCAGAACGTGATACCTATAAGCTTTATGGTGACTTGATTTCAGCAAATATTTATAAGATTAATAAAGGCGATAAGGTCCTTTTATGTGAAAATTTCTACGATGAAAAAAGTCCTGATATCGAAATTCAGCTTAATGAGCGAAAAACCCCGTCACAAAATGCTCAGCATTACTATAGCGAGTACAAAAAGCTTGCAACTGCCGAAGAAATGCTTACTATTCAGATTTCAAAGGGCGACGACGAACTTAAGTATCTCGAAAGCGTTTTTGATTCACTTTCCCGTGCGTCAACAAATAATGATATAAGTCAGCTAAGACTTGAACTTTACGAGCAAGGATATATAAAATGCGGAAATCAGAAAAATAAACCGCCCAAAGCTCTTCCGCCTGTTGAGTATACGTCAAGTGATGGCTTTACAATACTTGTCGGACGCAATAACAAACAAAATGACCAGCTTTCGCTTAAACTTGCCGAAAAGAGCGATATGTGGCTTCATACGCAAGCTATAACAGGTTCGCACGTTATAATAATTTCAGACGGTGCAGTGGTGCCTAATAAAACAATCGAAGAGGCTGCTATAATTGCGGCAGTAAACAGCAGCGGAAGGAACTCAAACCTCGTTCCTGTTGACTATTGCCTTGCAAAATATGTGAAAAAACCGTCAGGTGCAAAACCCGGAAAGGTTATATTTACAAATTATCAGACAGCCTTTGTAAGACCTGACAATGAATTGGCAGAAAAGTTGAGGGCAAAGCAGTGAGCATAATATTGGAAAGTGATTTCTATAACCGTGACTGTCTTGAAGTAGCTCCTGAGCTTGTCGGAAAAATACTTGTTCACAGGCTAACTGACGGTCAGATTTTGCGCCTTAGAATAACGGAAACTGAAGCGTACCGTGGTGAAGAAGATAAAGCGTGTCATGCTTCAAAAGGACGAACTAAAAGGACAGAACTGCTCTATGGCGATAGCGGGGTAATTTATATATATTTGTGCTATGGAATGCATTGGCTTATGAATGTAGTAACAGGCACAAATGGTACAGCACAAGGTGTACTTTTTCGTGCAGGCTATGATAAAAACGGTCCGGCACGTCTTACAAAATATCTGAAAATTGATGGCGGCGAGAATGGTAAAAAAATATTTGGCGGTGATGTTTGGGTCGAAGATGATGGAGAAAGACCTGCGATTAAAACTGCACCAAGAGTTGGAATAGATTATGCAGGAGAGTACTGGAAAAACAAAGAATGGCGATTTATAGCCGAATATGGCGGTGAGAAATGAAAATTCTTGAAATAGGATACAACACAATCCATGGAAAAAATTATAAGGTTTTGAGAACTCACGGAATAAACGGATATATGCTTATGATTTTAAAAAGCAGATGCAAAATCGTTATAAATGGTATGG
>JALCDN010000071.1 GCA_022641595.1 Ruminococcus sp.
GTCTCTGATGAAGACTTTGAATCAATTGCGATTAATAAAATTAAGCCTTTTGAATTATGGAATTATAGGATTATCCCAAATTAAAATCATCATCTTATTATTTCACAAGTCCTATGCACGTCATCTGCTGTTTTAACCTCCCTCATAGTGCGACAGAACGCTTTCGGAAGGTTTCCTTTCATCTGCCGCACCTATTTGATTTTTCCTTAATCAAACGAGTTTTTAGAGGTATCCTATATTATAACGGAAATATATCATTTGCTGCAAATAAATAATATTTTAAAACAAATAACCCTATTGACATTTTATGAATAGTGGTTTATACTTAATAAATAAAAATATATTTGATATAAGAGGGCTAATATGCAAAAGAAAAAAATTTAACAGTTATTGCCTTTTGGGGATTTTTGTAATAAGCAGCACTTCAAATTTGCAGTTGGGCTGTCGCCCTACAAGAATTTTTAACGCAGACAGTAGCTGAAATTGCTGAAAAAACGTGTATGGATTATTGTGAAGACAAGTTCTTTGTTAAGGCAACACCGCATAATTTTAATCATCTAAATTTGAAAGAAGAAAAACGACGCATTTACGTTGCTGGATTTTAGAAAATCATCTTTGTGCGGTGCTACCTTAACTTATTTCACTTTGATAGAAGTATAAGGCATTACAATACAAAATTAAGCAAAAACAGTGCTAATGATGAAATATCCTAAATGCATTGACAAAATAAAAAATGGTGTTATTATATAAATATCATTTAAGGGCACCTCTAAAAACTCGTTTGATTAAGGAAAAATCAGATATGTGCGGTAGCTGCAAGGAAACCTTCCGAAAGCGTGCTGTCGCACTATGAGGGAGGTTGACACAGCAGATGCCGTGCATAGGTGTTTTTCTCAAAAGGAGTTTTTAGAGATGCCCTTAAATAAATTGGGTGGGGATTATATGAAGAAAATAAATGTGTTGTCTTTAACTATAGCATCAATAACAGCAATATTATGTGCTTGTGGTAATACAAATACAGCAACAGATTCAGAAAATAAAAAAGATTCAAGTCAAACGACTGTTTCCGAATCAACATCAACAAAGGGAAAAACAGTAACAATCACAACAAATTCAGAAACAGTGAAAAAAACAGAAACAAGCACTACCATTTCAGAAACAGTGAAAAAAACAGAAACAAGCACTACCGTTTCAGAAACAGTAAATAAGGCGGAGACGAGTGCTGAAGTTAATGAAACAGAAGATAATACGGAAACAAATGCAGAACCTGTGATTAATCATCAGTTAAATTTTGATTTACTATCGAACATCGGACTTACTTATGATGAAATCATAAGTACATATGGCAACTTGAAAGATGTTTCAAAATTGCCAAATGGTGATTTCTGTTATTCATTTACACAAGGATGCATGGGATATCTATGGCATTTTGATGAGGTTAATAAGGTTGGAAATATGCTTTTGCCAAATGCAGGGGTAAAATGTGGTGGTATATTAATTTTTGAAGCCAAAGATTTCTTTTTAGAGCTAAACAGTTCTGTTAATCCATCTGAATTGGAAAAAATGTATGACATAACATATATATCAAGTGGATATAATGCACATGATGATTGTAATTATTCTGATTTTAAATTAGATGACAAATATATCTATGTTATAACTAAAGAAAGTGAAATTATTTCTCCAGATTCACAATTACAGATTAGCTTACTTATGAAATAAATGAAGTATGTGATATATAAAAAATATGATTAAAATAAAATTTGAGGTAGTTACATGAGAAAAATATGCTTGTTGTCTTTAACTTTAGCGTCTTTAACAGCAATATTATGTGCTTGTGGCAATACAAACACAGCAACAGATTCAGAAAATAAAAAAGAGTCAAGTCAAACGACTGTTTCCAAATCAACATCAACAAATGGAAAAACAGAAACAAGCACAACAAATTCAGAAACAGTGAAAAGAACAGAAACAAGTTCTGATTTAAACGAAACAGAAAATACTTCTGAAACAAATGCTGAGATTGCCGAAACAGAAAGCAGTTCTGAACTATCTGCTGAAATTCCAGTGACAGAAGATAATAAGGAAACAAATGCTGAACCTGTGATTAATCATCAGTTAAATTTAGATTTACTGTCTGACATTGGACTGAATTATGATGAAATAGCAGGGAAGCGTGGGAAACGTTTAGATATTTTTTCTGATGCAGGAGGATTTAGTTATCTTTTTAAAAATGGTTCCGGTACTTATGGTTGGCCAATTTCGGCTGTTTATGAAGAAGGAAATTGGCCAAAGGATGCAAATGGTAATTTTATAAAAATAGAAGATTTGCCCAAGCCAAATGCGGAAAAGAAATGTGGAATCATTAAAAATATTAAGACTGAAAATTTATTATTAGGTATAACCGATGTCATGACCGTTTCCGAAATTGAAAAAATATATGGTATTAAATGTGTTGACACTAAAAGTGCTGATGGCTGGAATGGTTGGAAATATGTATCAACATTTTTGTACGGGGATATAGAAATTAATATTTATACAAATGAAGAAGGAAAAATTGCCTTGGATTCAGAGGTGGATTTACTCAAGAAGGATTAATAACTAAAGGATACCTCTAAAAACTAATTTTGAGAAAAAACAGCTATGCACGGCATCTGCTGTGTCAACCGCCCTCATAGTGCGACAGCACGTTTTCGGAAGGTTTCCTTTAATCTGCCGCACCTATCTGATTTTTCCTTAATCAAACGAGTTTTTAGAGGTATCCTATATTATAACGGAAATATATCATTTGCTGCAAATAAATAATATTTTAAAACAAATAACCCTATTGACATTTTATGAATAGTGGTTTATACTTAATAAATAAAAATATATTTGATATAGGAGGGCTAATATGCAAAAGAAAAAACTTTTAACAGCTATTGCCCTTTTGGGGATCTTTGCAATAAGTAACACCTCAAATTTGCAGATAAATGCAGTTGATTCAAGTTCTATTAAAAACTATACTGTTTCAAATAACAATAAAGATGTGACATGGGACGGAACAATTGATACGTCATGGTATAATGAAAATGACATGGAATTTAATATATCGACTCCTCAACAGCTTGCAGGACTTGCAGACTTAGTAAATAAAGGGAATAATTTCAGTGGTAAGACGATTTCACTTATAAAAGATGTTTATCTTAATGATGACCGTATATATTCAATATCATTGGCTACAAATACTTACGATACAAAAGAAAAAATATTAAATTGGATACCAATTGGAATAAGCAAAGAAACAGCGTTTTCTGGTACTTTCCAAGGAAATAATCATTACATTTATAATATAAATGTTTCTGAAATTGCTGATGCAGGATTTTTTGGAAATATTACTGATGCAGTAATTAAAAATCTAAGAATACGTAACTTAGACAGTAGTTATATTTTGCAAGCAAAGAATAACATTGGCTCTTTTTGTGCTGTTGCATATAAATCAACATTTGAAAATTGTACATCAAGAGTAACAATTAAAGAAGAAACTGGTGAAAATGATATATCAGTTGGAGCAATTGCAGGAACCGCAAATAACTGTACGTTTAAATGTTGTATGGATCAAGAAAGTATAGCCATAAAAAATTTAAAAGGGAATGTTTCATTAGGCGGAATATCAGGCATTTCTACGAAATCTCGCTTTGAAGATTGTATTGGCAGCAGTCTTATAATAGCCAAAACTGATTCGGGAAAGTCTTATGCTGGTGGAATATGTGGATATGGTGCTGAACAAATAACCAGATGCAAGAATTATGCACCTTGTTTTGCTGTATCGACTAATGAAATTGCTTACTCTGGCGGAATAACTGCGGTTGGCATGTATGATTCAAATGAAACAGAAATTGAATCGTGTGCTAATGAGGGGTTTATTATAATATCAAAGTCTGACAGTGGATTTGATGGCGGAATATGTGGTTATGGCGGCAAAATAACAAATTGTTATAATAAAGGATATGTTACGGCTGTTAAAGGAACTCCTAAAACTTATATAGGAGGAATTGCAGCAAGCACTGCAACGATAAATAATTGTTACAATTATGGAGCAGTTAATTCTAAGATTAATGAAAATGATAATATGTCACAAAATATTGCAGGCGGTATAATTGCTGATCTTGATGGAAAAGCACTTAAAAGCAGCTATTATTTAATATATAGCCCGACGGAAGATACTGTTCAGAATAGTATTGGCGGTGCAAAAGAGCCTGATTACAAAGCAGCTATTACTGAGAATGATTATTTTAATTCAAAAGAGTTTGCTGAGTTGATGGGAGATGCTTTCTTCTTTAAAGCAGATAATCAGCCATGTTTGAAAAATGTTGATCAAACATTTAAAGGCGATATTAATTCGGATGGCATTATAGATTTTTATGATCTTCAGGAAGCAAGAAATATTTACTCAAATGGCTTTAAAACACTTTCACAATTCTGTGCGGCGGATATTGACGATAATAAAATAATTGATTCTGATGATGTGAACTGTGTGAACGAATATATTATAGGCAAAAGCAAAGCTGTACAAGTATCCAAAAATTCTAGTAGCTATTATGAATGCAGTTGTAATGAGATATCATAGTTTATATATGTTTGTGTTATCGTGACAAATGCGATGATAACTAATCTTTCCTCTCATTTGAGGCAGGATAGAACTAATGAAACTTTTTAAGTAAGAATGGTATTTGAAACTGACAAAACCATTATATAGTTAAACTGGAAAAATTATAGAAAATTACCGGCAAAGAGTAATTCTTGCCGGTTTTTTATTAATACTATTGTCTGATAAAAATTAAGGATACACATAATAAATAGTGATTTGCTTTGCTCAAAACATATATAATAACAAAAAATAATCTGTTGTTGTGATTTCACACAACAACAGATTATGGCGGAAAGAGAGGGATTCGAACCCTCGAAACGTTTAACCGTTTACACGAGTTCCAGTCGTGCGCCTTAGACCAGCTCAGCCATCTTTCCAAGATATAAAAAAGGAATGGTGCGAGTAATGGGACTTGAACCCATACGTCTTACAACACACGCCCCTCAAACGTGCCTGTCTGCCTATTCCAGCACACTCGCATTACAATAAATATTATATCAGTCTTTATTGTAAAAGTCAATAGGAAAAAAATATTTTTTTGTTTTAATTAATGGAAGCTATAAAAACGCTTCACATTATTTGTGAAGCGTTATTGAAAATGGGAATAATTATAATTCAGAGAGCTTTTTTACTGAAACAAAAATATTGGATATAGCGTACCATGTGGCGAAATCAACGCTGCCATCTGAAGGCAGACCAAAAATGCTTTGAAAAGTTTTTACAGCATTCTGAGTAAGCTCACCGAAATAACCGGTTACAGGAAGTTTCTGTATAACTGGGAAATTGTTAGAGATAGCGTTAAGCTGTTGCTGAATAGTTCTGACAGCATCGCCTGTTGAACCGAATGAAAGCACGGTACCGCCGTATGAAACTGGAACACCTTCGACTTTAGGAGCTTTTTCGAGGAAAGTATCGTAACCATAATAATTTCTTAGGATATCGAGTGAAGTAAAACCATCATCGCCGAGTTCTTTAGAACCCCACTGCTTCATACCTTTTTCACATACATATTTTCGTCCGTCACAGTATTGAGTAAAAAGAGGTTGAGTTATACCGGGTTTAGTGAGATATGTAGAGAATATGTCATCGACTATAACAGATATTTCCTCGAAAATGTTTCTGCCGTAATTAAAAGCCTGATCGAAGGCCGTATTGTTAGTTATAGTGAAATCAAAACCTTTGGCTCTGTACCATTCTGTGTAAACACGATTAAGGGTAAATGAAATGATGGCGATGACGTTAGCTCGGATAGTTTCGGCAGGCCATGTCGAATAAATTTCGCTGCTTGCGACATTTTTTATATAATCCTTATATGTAACCCAGACATTCTGAGCTTCTGTATTATTTGGAGTACCGAGGTGAACTATAATATATTCAGGAATTACAACTTCCGGAAGGACAACAAATCCGGGTGTATCAGGTAAAGTTTTAACTTCACTTTCTGGAATTTTTGCTGGATATGCACCCCATAGTACAGGCTCCTGAATAAGAATTTTCTGGGTGCTTTCATTATTTCCGGTAATGAGTTTCATATCCGCATTACCAATTGCTTTAGAAGAAGGAAATACCTGAACTCCGAAAAAAGAAAGTTTATCGAAGCTTTCCGATTCGACAAATACATTGTATTCCGAGTAAGGCTTTGGACTTTCAGGGTTAAGTGAATATTCAACAGGCGGAGCGGGAAGTTCTATAGAAGGCGTCTGACCTGAAGAATTTGTACGAAATTCTTCAATAATGCTTTCTGAGTCTCTGTCCGTGATGGTAACTTTAGCATTTTCTATAGGAGCACCGACATTTTCGGCATATACATTAAATTGAAGTTCACCGATGTTATCGTTCATAATTATATCACCTTTTTCATATTATTTAGAGAAACTTTAATTTATATTATGATGAAAATTTTTTTTAGTGACAAAAGGTGAAAAAATGACAGCAGATAATAAACAGGTAGAGATCATCGTGAAATTCAACGGAGATATATTTGCAGTAAGTAAAGAGCTTGGTGCATTAGCTGAAATTATTGATTGCAGTTATGCAATTCTTACGATAGACGAATTAAAAATAAATGAGCTGTATAATTTCAGACAGATTGAATATTTTGAACCAGCAAAGCCAATAATGCCGGTATCTATATTGCGTAATGAGATGAGTAATGCCGGAATTACGCCTGTAAAGGACAGTGGATACAGACTTAGTGGAAAAGGTGTAATAACAGGAATAATTGATTCTGGAATAGATTTTACTCATGCAAATTTTTTAAATAGTGATGGGTCGAGCAGAATATTATATATATGGGATCAATCTTTGGCAGAAAATGCACCTGAAGGCTTTATATACGGTACAGAGTATAACAGTGAAGCAATAAATAATGCCTTGAAGTCACCTCAGCCGTTTGTAATATTGCCGAGCCGTGATTTTATAGGTCATGGAACTGCTGTTGCCGGAATAGCGGCAGGCAATAATGGAATAGCATCGTCATCATCTATAATTTCTGTAAAGCTTGGCAGTAACAGTGAAGCGAGAACAACAGATATCCTGAGAGCTGTAAGATACATTATAAATAAAGCAGTAGAGCTTAATATGCCTGTATCTATAAACATAAGTTATGGTATGAATGACGGCTCACATACAGGAAATTCGCTTTTTGAAAAATGCCTTGATATACTTAGTCAGAAATGGAAAACATCGGTGTCGGTAGCTATGGGAAACGAGGGAAGTGCAGGACATCATTTCAGTTCAGTACTTGAAAGTGGAAAAACTATAGATGCCGAACTTGTATGTCAGGCAGTAGAGGGCAGTATATTTATAGATATCTGGAAAAGCTTCAATGATGATATTGAACTTGAGCTGATTCCGCCGAATGGAATTTCGTCAGGAATGCTGTATTCAAAAGATATAGTCAAAACTATTAATTTTGGAGAAATGACAGTTATTATGAACTTCAGACCTATAAATCATTATAATCTTAAACAGGAGATAATGTTTCTGTTTGAAAGTGGAAGTGAAGTGTTTATTTCAGGTATATGGAGACTCAATATAAGGTGTATAAGTGCAGTTGACGGACGAATTGATATATGGCTGCCAATGACTGCCGAAGTAGGAGTAAACACTGCATTTCTCAATCCTGATGAGATTTTTACTCTTACACTGCCTTCTACTGTAGAAAATGTAATTTCAGTAGGTGGATACAATTCTGTAATAGGAAGTCTTGCATATTTTACCGGAAAAGGCATACGATTTCTTGACAAACCTGATATAGTGGCACCTGCGGTTGACATATATACTTCAAAATCTGGAGGAGGATATGATTCGTTTTCAGGAACGAGTATGGCAGCACCGTTTGTTGCTGGATGTGCGGCTCTTATGATGGAGTGGGGCATAGTAAAGGGAAGAAAACCGTTTTTATATGGACAGATGCTTAAAGCGTATCTGCAAAAGGGTGCAAGACGCAATAAAAATATAAGATATCCCGATGATGGTTGGGGATATGGTTCACTTGACCTTAAAAGAACTATAGATCTTCTTGAATTAAGCATATGAAAGGTGCCGCTATGGATAAAGCAATATATGATTTTATAAATTCTCCAAATACATTTGACTTCATAATAAGGCGTACAGATTATCTGGACAGCTTTGAGAATGATAAAAACATAATGGTATCGCAGACACTTAAAGG
Organism: Ruminococcus sp.; assembly: GCA_022641595.1. Classification (GTDB taxonomy): domain Bacteria; phylum Bacillota; class Clostridia; order Oscillospirales; family Ruminococcaceae; genus Ruminococcus. The sequence continues at coordinate 8,307 of JALCDN010000071.1, forward strand.
CAGATATGACCTTTGCTACACAGATATAAGCTATCTGCCTGAAATACAGCAGATACTCGGAACAAGTTTTATAAGTTCGACATCAATACTTCTTGGCATTCAGGATACATTGCATCTTGATACAGCAGGAATAATTCCTGTACAGTATCAGCCTTATCTTGATCTTAAAGGCAATGGAGTGATAATAGGTTTTGTAGATACAGGAATTGATTTTACGCAAAAGATATTTCGTTATGAAGACGGAACAAGTAAGATACTTTATATTTATGATCAGTCAGAAAAGAGTGAAAATCCTCCCGACGGCTTTTACATAGGAACAGAGTACAGCAATGAGCAGATAAACAAGGCTCTGTCTTTGGAAAATCCGTATGATGCCGTTCATCAGCGTGATACTTCTGGACATGGGACATTTCTGGCATCTGTTGCAGCCGGAAGGTCTGATTCCTATGATTTCAGCGGAGCTGCTCCTGACAGCGAAATAATAGCGGTAAAGCTTAAAAAAGCAAGAGAATTTTATCTGAACAGATATGCAATATCAAGTGATACCAATGACGTTTTTGAATCCAATGCTGTTATACTTGGGGTTGAATATATTGTAAAGAAAGCAAAACAGCTTGGAAAGCCGGTAGTGATATGTCTCGGACTTGGAACAAATTTTGGTTCACATGACGGATTCAGCATTTTCGAGGAATATCTTAGCAGCATATCCAATATAAGGGGAGTGTGCATATGCAATGCGGCAGGAAATGAGTGTCAGACACGTCATCATATGCAGGGCAAAATAGACAAAAACATAAAATCCGCAAATATAGATGTAAAGGTAGGAACAAACGGCGGAAACGTATATCTTACGATATGGAATTCTGCAAGTGATATAATGTCGGCATCAGTGCGTTCACCTACGGGAGAAATTGTTGGCAGACTTTCTGCACGTTCCGGAAATACGATAACACAGAAATTAGTTCTTGAGCCGTCTGTTGTAAGTATTGAATATTTTTTTCCTTTGGAGGGCAGCGGTGACCAGTTGACAGTTGTAAGAATATATGATGCCACACCTGGAATATGGACTGTTACTGTATTTGGTGATTATATTCTTAACGGAGTTTTTGATTCATGGCTTCCGCTTGTGGATTTTTCCTCAAAAGGCACAGAATTTCTTTCACCGACTCCGTACGGAACCATAACAGTACCTGCAACAATGATAGGTTCTATCAGTTGCGGAGCATATGACCATCTCAATAACAGTCTTTATTTTCAATCATCGTGGGGTCCTACACGTTCGCTTGCGATGGCTCCGGACATAATAGCACCAGGAGTAAAAATAACGGGTTATTATCCTACAGGACTCGGAGCTATGAGCGGAACAAGTGTATCATCTGCAATAACCGCAGGTGCGTGTGCTTTGCTGATGCAGTGGGGAGTAATTCTTGGAAACGACCCCTCACTCAGTACTTATCAGATAAAAACATATCTTATAAGAGGCTGTACAAGAAACGAAACGATGTCGTATCCGAATACTCAGTGGGGATACGGCACACTTAATCTGATACAGACTTTTTACAGGCTTCGTGAGGTATAAGATTATGGCACCTCTAAAAACTCCTTTTGAGAAAAAACAGCTATGCACGGCATCTGCTGTGTCAACCTCCCTCATAGTGCGACAGCACGCTTTCGGAAGGTTTCCTTGTAGCTGCCGCACCTATCTGATTTTTCCTTAATCAAACAAGTTTTTAGAGGTGCCCATTATTGAAACGGGTCGTTGCGATAGCCTTTATTGTAATCGTATATATTGAGATTACCGTCAATATCACAGGTTGCAAGGAAAACTTCACTCATTTTTGTTTTTTGCTTTGAAAGTTCCTGACTGAGCCAGCTTTCGTCATATCCGAGCGATTTTAAGTTTTCTTTGACAGCACAGCCATCCATTATGACGTTGTACTGAACTTTTGTTTGCTGAACAGAAAGTCCCATATCCTTTGGAGTAACAGGTCTTGCATTGTCATTTGGAAGAATTGACACCTTGCCGTTAGGCTCAATGATAGCAGTGTTAATGTCACTTAGGTCGTAAAATCCCATAACACGGCATTGAGTAAGAAATTCATTGAGGTCAAGGTTTGCTTTTTTGATATTTTCGTTGTACAGCTTGCCGTCCTTCATAAGGTATCGGCTTTTTCCTTCAAGGAAACGTCGGCATTTTATTGACTTCATAGAAATAAGATTTATGGAAAATGTAGCAAGAGTGTAAATAACAAGAGCAGTAAGTGGCTGATAAAATTCTTTTTCCGGAGTTATTGCAAGCTCCGCACCTATAGAACCTATGGTTATGCCGTTGATATAGTCAAAAAGGTTTAACTGATTTATCTGTTTGTTTCCGATAATTTTAGTCATTATAAAAAGTGCTGCAACCGAGCCTACAGAAGTAAGCAATACTTTAAAAAAATCCATTTTTACCTCCTCTTAACATTAAAGAGCATCTCTAAAATCAGATTACATGAAGATTATGTGATCTTTTATTTGTTTTATTCAGAATTAATATTAATGGTTACACTAATGGGTAACGTAATGTCTTTCCTGAAATTTAAAGAAGAGAGCAATTTCAAAGCTGATTTTAAAATAAATATAATAAATTTGTAAAA
>JALCDN010000072.1 GCA_022641595.1 Ruminococcus sp.
GCAACAGCCGCCCTTGTTCCTACTTCTTTTGCCAACTTTACTGCTTGCATTTTGAATTCATCATCGTATTTTCTTTCTGTACTCATTTATGACACTCCCATTCTTTTTTATTATACTTTGTCTTGTTGATATGTGTCAAGTTTTATTATACAGCGTCACTTATTCATCGATAGATTCCTGTAAACGCATCAGTATTAAAGTTTTCCACAAAACATTTATTCACACAATTTGGATTGGTCTGTTTGTACCAGTTCCAAACTGTACCGATATTAGGGATTAGCACTCCAAACAGTTCTGCAATGTCCTTGATTATTTTCAAACCGTAGGAAAAATCTGCGGTAAAATAGCGAGAAGAAAAGTCTGGAATCCAGCCATTTTCCGTTTCTTTCATTGGGGATGTAATACCTTTGAACGCTGTAATCCCGCTGATTTTTTCTGTCATTGCTGCAACAGTCTGGCTTTCATAATACACCCTTAGTGATACAACATCTTTCAGTTCAAGCGGTATGGCACTGCAAAGCTGCTGCAATTCTGCATCACAGGCTATAAGCATTTCCGATGCAAAATCACTCCATTCCTCATAAAACAGAATATTCTTCGGATATGTCATTCCATTCTTGTAATCCTTGAACATTGAATAAAGTCGTGTGGTATGAAGAATCGGATTTGACGGTGTTAATGTCACACAGAGATAATTGGGCAATGCTCTACAAGGAATATCAAAGAATCCCTGCACTATCTCACATATTTTCTCTGCGCGCTCCGCTGGAATACTTCCTATTTGCAATTCACTCTTTCTGCCAAGTTCATAAACTGAATGTCCGTATTCCTTTAATCTTGCAATACTGTGTACGCGCTGTAAGCCGAACAGTGTACAGCCTTTATCAATCAGCTTATGAAATGCAAATTCAGCACCGCCGCTGCCAGGAACAACACCTATCATCTGTCCGGGTTTTACTGCATCGTACAGCTTATCTGCTAATGACGAGAACAACATTGCAGGCATAGCGATCCAAATAATCTCAGCATCCTTGACAGCTTCGCCGATATCCGATTTAATTGCATATAAATTTCCTGTTCTCAGCAGATTATCATCAGAATCAAGAACAGTAATTGATTCGCTCCACTTTTCAGGCTTTGAGGTATACATTGTCACCTGATGACCTTTTTCAGCCATATCGGCAGCCATCAGCGTACCAATGTTGCCTCCGCCAATTACGGTTATTTTCATCAATCTAACTCCCTGTGCAATGCAGCAAGAAGAAAATCGTTATCATCAGTATTTCTAACTGCAAGGCGCAGATAATTCTTACCGTTTGTCTTTGTGGTAAGTTCCTTTATAAGAATATTATCCTTTATAAGAAGCGTTTTCAGCAGTTCCTTTGGAGATATGTTCCTGTCAAGTTCGACCATGACATAATTTGCCTGCGAAGGGATAACACGGATCCCCTTTATCTTTGCAAGTTCAGCCTGATAACGCGCACGCTCTGCACGAATCTGAACAAGTGCGGCAGCGTAGTCTTTCTTGTACTTTTCTTCGATCTGCATATAGAATTCGCCAAAGGAATTGATGTTCCAGATAGCAACATCCTTTTTCATAAACGCGATCGCATCTGTATTGCCGGAAGCAAGAACACCAAGACGCAAACCGGGCACACCATAAGACTTAGAAATGGATTTCATGACATACAGGTTGCTGTATTTGTCAAGAATATCCTGCTCAATGATCGTGCTGTTTTCCTCCTCTGCAAAATCGACAAATGATTCATCAATTACCAGATTGATTTTCTTGCTTGCAGCCCAATCCATGAGACGAATCAAATCTTTTTTCGGAATATAGTTACCGGATGGATTATCAGGATTTACAACGACAAGAGCATCAATATTTTTATCTCCAAAGAAATCCATCAGATCATCAGCAGTGTAGGAATAGTCAGCATTATCTGGGATAAAGCTTACAGACTGTTCCTTGCTGTAGCGGTTCGGATATTCATCAAAGGTCGGGCGTAAAAATCCAACTTTACCTTTCAAATATGACATGAGAGATTTTATCAGTTCAGCGGCACCATTTCCAACAAGAATGTTTTCCTGATGTACGACAAAATTCTTGGCAGCAAGAAGTGAATTCACACGCATACCGGAAGGATACTCAGTAAGCAGGGTTTCAAAGTTTGCCTTGATCTCATTCATCATCTTCTGAGGCGGAAAATACGGATTCACAAGATAACAGAAGTCAAGCATCTTCGGATATCTCCAATAGCCGCCATATCTGCTCTGAAGCCTTGCTACCTTATCGTCCGGATCGAGTGTAAAAATCGACTCAGCAATGTCAAGGTCCTGAATATCATCGATTTCATACCACTTTTCACCGTTCAGACGCTTTGCCTTGATTTCCGGATTGTCAAGCATTGTGATAACACGAAGCACCTGCTCATAGTATTCGTTCTCGCCCAACGCTTTTTCATAGGCTTCAAGGAAGGGGATATAATGTGTTACGCAAAAATCCTTGCTGAATTTATAGATATTGACCGTCTTATAGTATTTTGGAATATCCTCAAAGACGAATTTTTTCCCAGGAACAAAAGCCTCAATTGAATCATCATCACTGATCTTTATACAAGTACCGTCCATCCAACTCTCATATTTATCAACAAGTGCAAGAGTTGGACGAGGATCATCTACCAGTGCTTTCAGTACACTTTCTTCAAAAATCAAATCAGATTCAAGAAGCAGTGTATCATCTTCTGTCAGCTCTTTCTTTGCGAGGGCAAGCGAGTAGATGTTATTGGTCTTATCATAGATCGGGTTGTCAATAAACTCAATAGGTGTCTGGATGCCAAGTGTCTGAATATAGTCTATCAGTTTCTTTCCTTCATAACCTTCAACGATTACAATTCGTTTCAGGTTAAGTGAGTCAAGCTGGCGAAGTGCGCGCTCTACAAGAGTGACACCATTCACTTTGATCATACATTTCGTGTTGTTTTGGGTGAGTTCCTTCAGTCTCTTTCCCATTCCGGCTGCTAAAATAATTGCTTGCATTTAAATATCCTCCTTATATTATAGATGTTCAAATTGAATAATCACTTATGAGCACCTCTAAAAACTCCTTTTGAGAAAAAACAGCTATACACGGCATCTGCTGTGTCAACCTCCATCATAGTGCGACAGCACGCTTTCGGAAGGTTTCCTTGCAGCTGCCGCACATATCTGATTTTTCCTTAATCAAACGAGTTTTTAGAGGTGCCCTTATAAATTTCATTGATTTTTTCATATTCTACTCCTACGTTTAAAAGCACATGCTGTAATTCCTGAAATTAGAATAACAAGTAACATGCTACCAATTCCATTATCACCTGTTTTAGGAGAGCTCTTTACTATAGGAACAGTAGTTGTTGTTGCTGCGGTGGTTGTAGTCTCAGTTGTAGTAGTTGTTGTTGCTGCGGTGGTTGTAGTCTCAGTTGTAGTAGTTGTTGTTGCTGTGGTGGTTGTAGTCTCAGTTGTAGTAGTTGTTGCTGCTGTGGTGGTTGTAGTCTCAGTTGTAGTAGTTGTTGCTGTAATATATGTCGAAATATCAGTTAAATTTGAAAGTGTGAATACAATTCTAATATTTTCATTAATTGGTGTGTTCAAGTCATTAAAGGATGATGTACGTAAATTAAACAAAATACCAGTAATTTCATTAGGAGCATAAGTATAGTCCACCATTTGTGAGTATACGGGTTTCCCGTTCAAATTTTCATCAAGTTTAACACCATCAACCCATATTTCATTAATCTCAAGGCTTAATTCTCCAGAAACACCAAGAGGATATGGCTCATTATTTTTTATAACCAAATTAATTATCTCAGCATCATTTATTCCATTTGAATCAGAAATTTCCCATGTCATGTCATATTTTCCATCAGCATAAATTGACTCTCCTTCTAACTGAACAGCTGTTTGAGTGTCATTTGGATTAATATCAAGGTATGTTGTTCCTAATTTTTCATTAGATACCGTACTGTTAATTTCCTCAGCATAACAAACTGTTGTAAACACCGCTGCAAATGTAATAATTATTGATAATACAAGAACCGAAGATATTTTTTTGAATGTTTTAATCATATGAATTACCCCTCAATTTAAAATTTTTTATTTAATTGCTTATGACATACAATTTTTACTCTGTTGTTCATATAACTGATCAAGATCTTTTGCACTTGGCAAGTCTTTAGAATTAACAAATAAATCTGAAAACATATTATGGGCACCTCTAAAAACTTCTTTTGAGAAAAAGCAGCTATGCTCGGCATCAAGTGTGTCAACCTCCCTCATAGTGCGACAGCACGCTTTCGGAAGGTTTTCCTTGTAGGTGCCGCACCTATCTGATTTTTCCTTAATCAAACGAGTTTTTAGAGATACCCATTATTTATTTGTCTGTAACTTCTTGCTATAATTAAAAACCTTCTAAGGTTTCTATCATACCATAGAAGGTTTTTGTCATTTTCCATTTTTACCGGAGTTGTTCAAATGTGCCATATTCATTTATTGTTTATAAAAATTTATGCAAATTAATTTTTGTCCTGAAAAGCGACAACAGCAAAAGGTACATCGTTATAATCAATAAAGTAAACACGAGCCGATCTTCTTTCGCAAATGCCGTCAGTATAGTGGTCATATTCGATATACTGAGTATAACCACCGTCCTCATAAGCATCTTTAAGAGCACGTTCCGAAAGGGTGCTGAGAAAAATATCCTTGTAAGTTTCGTCGACGAAATCGTTAGCCATAGTATTTACATTTTCGTTCCAATCGTATTCTTTTTTCTGTTCATTTACAAGAATAGGAATATCTTTGGCAGAAGAATAGAAGTACTTCATGGTAAGCAGATCGATCATGATAACGAAGTCTGATGATTTAGTGAAAAGGTTTGAATAAACCGATTTAATCATTTCTTCGTTTGAGTCGCCAGTGCTAATAGGAATTATGAGGATGCAGTCAACACTACCTTCATCAATGTCATAATTTGCTTCCTTAATAACATATTTTTCTGCTGAGATACCATTATAGCTTGAGAAAATGGAGAAATCCGGAGCACTGCTTTCTATAACGTAATCATTGTCTTTTCCGGTGAATTTTGGGAAAATTTCGTTGATATTTGAACCAACATCAACATTTGGGATAATTCCCTTAAAATTCTGGTTGCAGTAAAGAACTTTGTAGGAATCTGAACTAACAATACAAACAGCCAAACCGTTGAAATGTGAGATGGAATCTCCAAGATCTTTGATGTTCATAAAGCGTACCTCGTCTTTCGTTGATTTATTATGAGACTTTCATGGAGGGAAGCAGAAAACCTCGTAAAATGTAAAAAAATAATCAATTAATAATAAAGGATATACATCGGTAGCTAACGAAATTTTTTTCTGAAAGCGGAAGGTGTTAATCCAATATGTTTTTTAAATTGGCGCATAAAGTAAGAGCCATTGTCATAGCCGCATTTTTCGGCGATAGAGCTTATTGAATCATCAGAATTTAATAGCATATTTTTAGCTGCATCAAGTTTACAATTTATAATATCCTGTAAGCAGGTTGTATGAAAAGCTGCGAAATAAATTCTGTGAAAATAGGTGCGACCGATTTGCAATTCAGAGCAAATGTCGTTGATATTCCAGTTATCGAATGGATTTTGACTAATAGAACGTCTTAAGCGACAAAGTTCATCATAGCGAGGCAGAGAATTAGCACTGCCGGAATTTTGAGCATCAAGGTCATAAATTTCGTTCAGTTTAATGAGAACCAATTGAAGTGCAACAGTAGAGAACTGTTTAAATGAATTGGAATTTCGTGCAACTTCAAAACAAAATGAGTCAAGAATTGATTGCAGAGAGAAATCTTTTTTAAAGTTTATCAGCGTACTGAAAGGAATATTAGAATTAGTTATTAAATTCTTTTCATCAGAAAACGAAAAAAAGTCAGCACAGAAACTGTTTGAACTGTTATCGGAGTATAATCTTGAAAAAGAGTCAGAATCAATAAGCATAAAAGAGCTTTCTTTTAGATTGAAGCATATATTGTCAATAAAAAAGGATGAAGGAAATGCCTTGAAAATTAATAAAACGAACGAGTTATCGTTTAGATTATTGGCTTTTACGTCAAGCTTTTTGCAGTTGAAAATTATACTTTGAATGTTCATCTGAGACCTCATAATTCAAAACAGTTATCTATATAATTATAATAATACATCAAGTAAAATTTGTCAATATGTCAGAACATTTATCTTTATATTTAATCAAAAAAAGTTTTGAAAAATATAAATTAACATTTAAAAATGTACTTTTAATGCCATTTTGTAAATGAAAATATTTTCATGAGAAAAATTTCAAAAGATGTTTACAAAGTTGTCAAACTATGATATAATTTATTTGTATCTGAGAAAACCGCTGTTTTTAAAGATGTTATTAAGCTTAAATGCTTCTTATTGCTTTAAACTGATTTTTTATATACTCTATTAAATTTATAATGAATATTTGTTTCCACAGACAATGAAACGAAAGGAAGTTTATGTATAATGAATAACGGAAACAGCCGAAGAAGAAAAAAAAGAAAGTGCAGAGTCAGATATGACAGAATCATTGCTGTCGCTCTTGTCTTTATAGTTATAATTGTAATTGTTGCTTCATGTACCAAGGGATGTTCAAAAAGCAACAGCTCAGATTCACAAAGTTCCGCTGCTTCAAATGCAACAACAGCTCCTGCAAACGGCAGTACATCTGCTACAGCTTCATCTGAAAAAGACGCAACAGGCACGTCTTCTGATACATCCGCTATCCCTGCTGAATACACAACAGTTGCTGAAGAATATGCAATGATAAATAATGGTGACCTTATTGAGGTAAATCCTAAATATGCATATAAATTTCAGGAAAATGATGTCAAAATAACTGATATATTTAATAGTCGTAATGACTACTATACTGTAAGCGATATGAACGTTACACTTGATTCAAACGTAATTTCACATCTGAATGATATGATGGAAGCTTTCTTTAAAGCAACAAATAATAATGATATAAGAGTTATAGGCGGTTTTAGAAGCCTTGAAGAACAAAACGATAAGTTCAAGAACGGAAAAACAACGATTCAAGGCGGATATTCTGATTATCATACCGCAAGAAGCTTTAACCTCGGAATTTTCCCGAAAGATCAGGATTCCTATTATTATGCTCCTGATTATTCGGATACCGTGAATTATGGCTGGATAGACGAGAATGCCGCAAATTATGGATTTATTCTCAGATATCCAGATGGTAAGGATTCTCTGACAGGCGATGAAGCAAGAACATATACATACAGATATGTAGGAATCCCTCATGCAACTTATATTAAGCAAAATAATCTTTGCCTTGAAGAGTATATTGATGCTGTTAAAACATATACTTATAACAACAACCCATTAAAGGTTACTGTCGGCAATGCTCAATATGAAATATATTACGTTGCTGCAAATGTCAATAATGTTACAAATGTTCCTGTTCCGTCAAATAAAACATACACAATTTCAGGAAATAATATTGACGGCTTTATTGTAACTGTTACAATGTAAGCATTTGCATTAATAAAGATTGTGCATAAATTGAAAAATGTATGTATAGATATTGATACAGTTTCAAAAGTCAGAGATATTACAGAAATTCAAATTTTATGAACGTCACCTAAATTTTTAAAAGCTATGACTTATGTCGTAGCTTTTTTCAGGACAATTTAAGGAGATAAAAGTGAAAAAGAAATTAATTTTAATTATTACAGCATTTTGCATTGCCGCACTGTCATCATGTGGCAGTAGCAGTGGCGGTGATGATGGAAGCGGCCATATGTATTCACTGTGCCTTAACGGAAATCCGCAAAGCCTTGACCCTCAGTTTGCTGATGATCCATCGTCAGACACCGTGATAGCAAATATGTACAGCGGTTTGCTTAAAACAGATGCAACAGGAGCAATTGTCTGTGATAATGCAGAAAGCTATGATATTTCTCAGGACGGTCTGAAATACACATTCAAACTTAGACATGATAATTACTGGTTCAACGATAAGAATCATAATGATTACGCTGACGAAGGCGAATATTTTACGGTTACGGCTGATGATTATGTGTTTGCATTTAACAGGCTTCTGAGTCCTGACACACAGGCTCCTCATGCCGATAACTTTGTATGTATCAAGGGTGCATCTGATATGCTTCAAGGAAAGTCGGATAAACTTGCAGGTGTAACCTCAGCCGATGCATATACGCTTGTATTTACGCTTGAATATGCAGATGCCGATTTTCTTAACCTGCTTACTACCAGTGCTGCAATGCCGTGCAATGAGGAATTCTTTTACGGAACAAAAGGAAGATATGGCCTTGATGATAAATCTGTTATGTCAAACGGTTCATTTTTTGTACGCCAATGGTTTTATGATCCATATGGAAGCCACAATATACTTTATATGAAGAAAAACTCGGTCAACAATGTTAATGATGAGATTTACCCATCTTACCTGAGCTTTGATATAGAAAAAAATTCGTCAGATATTGAAAAGAGCTTTAAGTCAGGGGACGTTGACTGCATGACGTCAATGAATTTCAGCAAAAGCTATAACAAAAGAAAATTCAGTTACATTAAATCAAAGTCACTTACGCTCGGTTTGATATTCAATAAAAATGATAAAGTTTACTCGAATCAGAATCTTAGAAAAGCAATTGCTCTGAGTATAGACCGCAACGAGCTGTCAAAGGAAATTGATGACGATTTAAGTCCTGCATATGGTCTTGTACCTGATGCCATAAAGCTGCTCGGAAGAAGTTATCGTGAGCTTTGTTCTGATTCCGGAATGTCGGTTTTTGACAAGAATGCGGCAGTTAAGTGCCTTGAAAAAGCAAAAGAAGAAATAGGTGCGCAGTCATTTCCGACTGTTAAAATTCTTGTCTCGGCAGATACTGTGAATTCTGATTATATTCATCTTGTTTCTCAGCAGCTTCAGGATACGCTTGGCTATTATATAGGCGTTGAGGAAGTGACAACAAACGAATTTAAAACACGAATAAGCTCAGGCGATTATTCTGTTGCACTTTATCCGGTAACTGCCGATTACAATAGCGGAGTTTCGTTTTTAAAACAATTCAAGGACGAATGTATAGGTATATCAGAAAAAACAGGTCAAGCCATTGATAAGCTTGACCATATAGAAAATTCTTCGGATTATGTCGGAAACTTTAGTAGTACAGAGAAAATGATACTTGACGAGTACTGTTATGTTCCAATATTCTATAAAAACACATATCTGGTGTGTAAAAAGGAAAATAAGGATATGCTATATGACCCTTTCTCAGGTGCTGTAAATTATAAGGATGCCAAGAACTTCGGGTAATATAAAAGGCAACACTGCACATGTTTTGCGACTTGTGCAGTGTTGCTTTATATTTTAATAATTATCTATGATGGATGTATCTATGCCGGAAACTTCTTGCGTTTCACTAGAAGTGTGCCACCCGTCAGTTCTATAATAACAGTATGCCGTTTCAAGACGAGAAAAATTTCCATATGGTGCAAATGCAGCGTCAATATCTTCTACCGTGGCATATTGAATATTATCTACTGAATTTGATATAGTGACTGTATTTCCGTCAAAGGAATACCATTCTATCTTTCCACCTCCCATTTGTGCATATTGCTTACAAAATTGATTTGAAGATTGGTCAATATAGAAATTTGAATGCCCTCCATTAAAATTATCACTTACACAAATTGCCTCTGAATTTTTATATGTATAAAATGAAAGCTTATAATCTCCTTCACACGTTCCGCTTTTTACAATAAGCTCTGGAACAGAATCTTGATTCATATCGTAAAGAGCATAGTCAAAAACAAATTGATTTGTAATATTAGTATTCTGAGATAGTGATGTGATTAAGTCTTTATATGCTTGCTTATAAGCGTTAGAAGCAGCAGTTGTTGGTTGAATTTTTATGGAATCAATTACATCCTGAAGTGGAAAGTGATTGTCAGAACTTTCTGTATAACTCCAAGCTTTGTAGGAATCATTCAATGCATTCAGTTTTTCATCTATACTCATTTTGTCATAACAGTTATCCATATCACTTGATAGTTTTGAACATGGTATAGCCTTAACTAACGTTTTATACATTTTTGCTTCGTTAAAGAATGTATTGTATGTATCAAAAAATTCTTCTTTTGTTACTTCAACTCCACCATTTCCAGAGCCTGTTAAACCTGCAATACTGAAATTCTTGCCACTATACATTTTTTGTGCTGAAAGGAAGATAGCACATCCGTTTGAAAATAATTTATTATTGTTTTTATCTATAACATTATATGAGCGTAATGTACGATCGTATTGTCCTTCAGTTATTTTTGATGTTTCATCACTAATATATGCAAAACTTCCGTCACCCCTGCTTTGTAACAGCGTAAGTGGGAAATTATCATGGCCACCTTTTCTATCTGCCGAACCAAAATAAAGAGCCTTATCATAATCGCCTTGCATAAGTTTCATCTTACCATTTTCTAAATAATAAATATAGAATGTTGAATTCATTATAGTTCCTTCGGTTGCACCACCTACAATAAATTCTGGGGTTCCGTCCATATCTAAATCTTGAAACCAACATTCATTATATCCATAATAATCAGATGCTAAGCTATTTATTGTGAGTTGCCTCCCATAAAACACCACAAAAATATATAGACAAGACTCTGAAAATGTGATATAATAAAATCATAATGGAGGAGAAAACAATGGCAAACGAAACAAGAAAAAACTATGACGAAAATT
>JALCDN010000073.1 GCA_022641595.1 Ruminococcus sp.
TCTTGCAAAAAAGGTCTCTGATGAAGACTTTGAATCAATTGCGATTAATAAAATTAAGCCTTTTGAATTATGGAATTATAGGATTATCCCAAATTAAAATCATCATCTTATTATTTCACAAGTCCTATGCTGCAAAATGTTTGTATGAGAAATGGAGGTGCAAAAATGATAAAAGGCGTAATTTTTGATATGGACGGACTTATGATTGATACGGAAAAACTTCTTACAAAATTCTGGTGCATTGCGGCAAATGAAAACGGTTATCCAATGACAATAAAACACGTTCTTGAAATAAGAAGTCTTTCAAAGGTTTATGCAGAGCCTTACCTTAAAGGAATTTTCGGCGAAAACTTCTGCTTTGACCGTATTCGTGCAAGACGCATAGAGCTTATGAACGATTATATTGACAAGTATGGGTTTGAAGTCAAAAAAGGACTATTTACACTGCTTGATTTCCTCCGAGGAGCAGGCTACAAAACAGCCGTTGCTACTGCCACAAATATCAGCCGAACCGCTGTTTACCTTGATAAAATAGGTGCAAAAGCATACTTTGACAAGATAATCGGAGGCGATATGATCGCTCATGGCAAGCCTGAGCCTGACATATATATAGAGGCGGCAAAACAGCTTGAACTTTCAACGGACGTCTGCCTTGCACTTGAGGACTCGCCAAACGGCATAACATCGGCATATCGTGCGGGCTGCAAGGTGATAATGATTCCTGACCTCACCCAGCCAGACAGCTCTGTTGACGGAAAGCTTTACGGAGTTTGCGAAAGCCTTGACAAGGTCATTGATATTCTTCAAAAAGGTGATGCTAAGCTATGAGCGTTTCAAAAATTTTTGATATACCAAAATATTACTATTTTCAGAGCGGAAATGATTATTCCGGCAGCAAGGATACTTTCAGCTACAAAATAAAGTACGGCGAAAAGCTGAAATGCCTTACATGGCACGGTCGTTTATGCTCTATGAAAGCTGCTATCGAACATGAACAGGAATTTGACCTTTCTCAGGATGGCTTTGATTCTATGATAGATTGGATGGAACAGCTTTATATTGACGAAAATCAAAATGCTTCAAAGCAATAAGACTTTCTCGGCTTAAATGCAGTAATCGCCTCCGCTGCACAACGGATTGCGGTCAAGAATGTCCTGCAAGGTTATGCTGTCAAGGTACTTGACTGTTGTTTCGTAAAGACCCTCCCACACAAAAAGCGTACGACACTGGGCGGCTCTTGGACATTCGTTCGGTGAATAGTCAAGACAGGATACAGGTGAAAGACTTCCCTCAGTTGCACGCAGAACGTCCCCTACCGTGTATTCCGCCGCACTCTTCACAAGCATATATCCGCCCTTGTTTCCCCTTGTAGTTTTAAGTATTCCTGCCTTGCTCAGCATCGGAACTATTTGCTCAAGGTATTTTTTCGAGATGTCCTGACGCTCCGCTATATCCTTTAGCGAAACATAGTCGCCGCCGCTGCTTTCGGCAAGGTCAAGCAGCATTCTCAGGGCATATCTTCCCTTTGTTGATATTTTCATTTTATTTTCCTCCAATTTTTTATATTTCCTTGTGGACTGTTTATACTATTATAACATAGACTTAGTAGGATTACAAGTGCTTTAGGGTATCTCTAAAAACTTCTTTTGAGAAAAATCAAACGAGTTTTTAGAGGTCTCTTTATGAATTTCTAATCTGTATTTACAATTATTTTTATGTTATGCCGCAGACGGATTTTCACGCCTTTGGCGTGAAAATCAGCGGCCTTTAAGTCGGAGAAAGTAGATTTAGGAGCAAAAATGAAACAGCTCCGACTTAAAGCCCTGCTTGCGTAAGCAAGCCGTCTGCGGCATAAAGAGTAATTTTGAAGATTTCTGCATTTTGCACTAATATCAATATGCACCTTTGTGAAAAATGATGAATAATAAATTAACATCAATGATTGAAAAAATAAGTGAAATATGTTATAATATTTAAAATTAGTAAATTTAAATTGGGGGGTATATATGAAAAGAAGTTTTAATATTATAGTTATATGTATTATAGTTTCAATATCATTTATATCTGCAATTGCTATGATTATATTTCAAATGCATGATTCACTTAAAGAATACCTCGAAAATTCATCGGATCTTACTACTGAATCAGTCATAACTTATTTTCAGCAAGATCTTTTTGATCCACAATTAATTATTGATACCTCAGCTGATGATCCTCTTTTTTTGAAAACGGCTGTGCAAAATAACAATTTCAACATAAATGAATACATAAAACAGGCAAAGGACAGATACTATATAAGTAATCTTAGATTTGCTTCAAAAATCAGCGGCAAGGTCTATGACGGTTCAACTGTCCGTGAAATTGAAACCGATGATAAATGGTACTATTCTCTTGCAAATGCAGACAACCTATGGGAATCAACTTCACTTGATAAAACATATGTCGATGGAATGCTTACATACAATATAAGCTTGTCAAGAGCGGTCTATGACAAAAGCAATAATTTTATTGGTGCCGTTGAATTAAAAACCCAAACCACAGGATTTGAAGCTGTTATATCACTGCTTGCCAAGCAATATAATCTATCGTTTGCATTTATAGCAGAAAACGGCGACATTATCTGTAAATCAGACAATACTGACTACCCATCGAATATTTTTGATGACCCAATGCTGAGTAAGTGCAAGGAAAAACTTTCAAAAGAAAAAACTGTAAAAATGTGGCTTAATACCGGCAACATTTTTGACGATTCAAAATTAGTAGTTATAAAGTACTTGCCTTTATATGAATGTTATTTGATTGGTGTGGAAAACAACAGCAAACTGCACGCCCAGTACCGTCACAGTATAATTCTTTTCATTGCATTGTTTGCTGTAGCACTTATTCTTGCACTTGTTTTGATTATAAGGCAGATAAGAGGCTACAGTAGGAAAATAATCAGAGACGCAACGATTGATGAGCTGACAGGTATTCCAAACCGCAAGGCTTTTATTCAGATATACATGGACTCAAGCGAAAAATCTGAACTCATAAATGCTCAGATATTTATGCTTGATGTTGACAAATTCAAAACAATAAATGATACTTTTGGTCATGCTATCGGCGATAAAGCACTTTCGCTGCTTGGCGGAGAGCTTGCCAAGATTACCAAAGGAAAAGGCTTCTGTGCAAGATGGGGCGGAGATGAGTTTATCGGTGTTCTTTACTGCGATGTCGAAAATGCAAAGGAAACTCTTGGCTGTCTATGCAAAAGCATCAAAAATTCTGAGCTTGGCAAGGAAATAAATATGACTCTCAGCATAGGTGTCAGCACGATTGAGATTCCCAAACCGCTTTCTAATCTGACCGAAAAGGTCGATAAGGCTCTTTATGCTGCTAAAAACGGTGGCCGTGACCGTATATTCGTCAATAGCTCAGATGATTGATAATGCCATTAATAAAGATAAAAAGCAATCCCATTCGGGATTGCTTTTTTAATAGTGTTGCGGTTAAGCAAAGAAGAATCCGGCAGTCATATCAAGATAATTTTCACCGCTATACTGTGGGAAATTTTTCTTGACAACGGACTTAAAGTCATCGGCATTTTTGCAACCTGATGCGATAGCTTTAAGGTTTGTAAGGTAGCTGATTTTTGTCTGAGCGTCTTTTAAGTCCTCCGGAGTATAGTGCGAGGTGAGGATAAGGTCAAAACCTTTGGAAATATAGCCGTTAAGCTGAGCTATTACTGCATCTGCATGAGCGTTGCCGGCGATAATTGAGTGGCAGTCATGACCGAGCATATGGGTGTAAACAGCGTTTATTTCCGGTATTTCAATGTCAAAAGCTTCGGCGGTTTGTGTGATTACAAAATCCATGCCGCCGATATTTATTCTGCCCTCACCGATAACGTCGGTAATTTGGTGAACGGAGCAATCAAAGATTTCGCCGAAAGCGGACGTGAAATTGTTAATAAGAGCCTTGCCGCCGCCATTTTTGGAATAATCCAAGGCATTCTGTGTTGCATATTTAGGCACGTCCGGCATAAATGAAGCTCCTGCACCATGATATGCAACGAGTATTCCATCAACATTCAAATCTGAAAGATACTCCGTAAGCTCGCTTATGTTGTCATAGAAGCACGGTGATTCAATGATAACAGCCTTGCCGTCCTTTTCGGCGATAAAAACCTCGTCGTCAATGAAATCATTTGTTTTGTAAGCGTGAAGTCTGATTTTACCAAAGTCGTAAACGTTCATTTCGCCCTTGCCGAGTGAAACCTTTTCAAATGTATTTTTATTCATAGTAAACCTCCTGAATGATTGCGTCCTATTGTGTTTTGCGGAAATTCAAGCGCCTGAACTCTTTCCATGAGCCTATAATATCACACCTTTTGCGCCATGTAAAGTACGCACTTTTTTGTGGCATAGTTACCTGTTGGTGACATTTGCGGATAATCGTAGAAAAAATAAAAAGAAATTCTTGAAACATAGTATCAAATGTGATATAATATCCTAAATGAAACTATTGGAGGGATAAATTGTGCTTGATAAAGAAAAATTGCCTGCCTGTCCGGTTGAAACAACACTTATGCTCATCGGCGATAAATGGAAGGTTCTGATAATGCGTGACCTGCTTTGCGGTACTAAAAGATTTGGTGAACTGAAAAAGTCACTTACAGGTGTATCTCAGAAGGTTCTTACTTCTAACTTGCGCGATATGGAGAAAAGCGGGCTGCTTACACGAACAGTTTACCCAGAAGTTCCACCGAGAGTTGAGTATGCCCTTACAAGCCTTGGAAAAAGTATGCAGCCAATCCTTAATTCCATGGCGGTATGGGGTGATAATTTCAGGGAAAATATAATAGCAGATAAATGTTGATGCCGCAGACGGATTTTCACGCCAAAGGCGTGAAAATCAGCGGGCTTTAAGTCGGAGAAAGTAGATTTAGAAGCAAAGATGAAACAGCTCCGACTTAAAGACCCTGCTTGCGTACGCAAGCCTTCTGCGGCTTGAAGCGGAAGCTTAGGAGGAAACTTAAAACGAAAGCGGTGAAAGAGTAAAAATGACGGGAAATGAAGAACTTGTAGTGTGCGTAGGAGAGGGCGGAGACGAAGAAGAAGCAAGGATTCTTTCTGAGCGGCTTGGAGTAAGATTAAGCCTGAGCCAAGGGGAAAATCTGACGGTTAGAGTTGACGGAGACGGAATTGCTATTGTAGGGTTCGGACTGACGTTCAGAGGGGATTTTGAGCAGATGTTAAGAAGAGTTGGACACGGACATTTGCAGCACGAAATGCTTGCTCACGCCGCAAAAACGAAAGCTGACAGACCGAGTGCAATAGATGCAACAGCAGGAATGGGTGAAGATTCGCTTATACTTGCGGCGTGTGGGTATGAAGTGACGATGTACGAGAAGAATGCAGTAATAGCGGCACTTTTGAGGGACACTATGAAGCGTGCCGAGAAAAATCCGGAGCTTTGTGAAATTGTTGGTCGAATGCACCTTGAAGAGAGTGACAGCATAAATGGACTTTCTGAGCTTAAAGAAAAGCCTGAGCTTATATATCTTGACCCAATGTTTCCAAAGCGACGCAAGTCCGGACTTATCAACAAAAAGCTTCAGCTTATGCAGAAGCTGGAGCAGCCCTGCTGTAACGAAATAGAGCTGCTTGAGACAGCAATTGAAGTTCGACCGAAGAAAATAGTCATAAAGAGACCGCTAAAGGGAACTTATCTTGCAGGAAAAGAGCCGGATTACAGCATAGAGGGCAAGGCAATACGCTATGACTGTTTTATGTTTCCGTGATAAATAAAAGTGTATTTCAGAAAGAGAAAGCCTTTCCGCAAGAAAACGAGTGGAAAGGCTTTCATCATATATTGGGGGGTAAAGTCAGGATTCGTGGAAGAAATAGGGAAGTGCATCGTAGATGTAATGTCTGACATAGCCCCACCAATGGGTTGAGCCTTGAGAGACAAGGAAGTAAAGGTTTCCCTTTGAGAAATCGGAGGTGAAGACAAATTCGGGGAGTTTTTTCATAGCGTCGATTTGAGGACTTATGTTAGGACAGGCGATGTCATCAGAACCTGTGGCAGCAAAGATGAAGTACTGTCTTTTTGAGTAGCCGGATTTGTCAATTGCGGAGGCAACCGAAGCAGCTTTCTGTTCGGCAGTATTTCCGCTCCAGTGGTCGCCGCTCAGAGGCATAAAGTATCCAACATAATCGAGGTCGTTTACCATAACTGCCCAAGTTGAAACCGAACCCATAGAGAAGCCGCCGTAAGCACGATGCATTCTCGAAGCCGAAAGTGCTTGTGGAGTAGTATTTTCGGCGTAGGTTGAGTATTTTCCTTCAACGAACGGAACGACATCGGATTTAAATTCCTTGTAGAAGGTCTGAGCAGTGCAGTCTCCGCCGTTGAAGGTTGGGGTAACGACAATCATAGGTTCGAGTCCGCCGTTCATAATCATGTGGTCGAGTATATTATTAAGCTTTACATCGCTGCTGAAAATAGTATTTTCGTTTTCGCCGCCGCCGTGCATAAGGTAAAAGATGTTATATTTTTTTGATTTATCGTAGCCGTATGGGAGGTAGACGTTAAGGCTTTTTGTACCATTTATTCCCGTGTAGGTCTCCTTGACGATTTTACCTGCCTTTGAGCATTGATTGAGGTAGTCATTCGGAGCTGCCTTATAAGCGAGGGCAGGGTCGTAAGCAAATTTAGTTTCGGTTTCGGCAGGCTTTTCGACAGGAAATTCCTTGATAACCGAGCATAGATATTTTTGCAGCAGAACGGCGTCCGTTATATCGACAGTACCGCTCTGATTTACGTCAGCGGCTTTTTCAGCAAGACTGTTACCAAAGCCCTTGACGATACCCTGCCTTTGAGCGACAGCGTCAAAAGCGTCAACAGAGCCGTCAAAGAGGACATCACCGTAAATAAGATTCTTAGCCTTGTCAGCACCCGAAATCTCAGTACCGCCGACAGCTGCAACAACCTCATCAATATAGAAATCGTCAGAATTTTCGGCAGTTTCGACATATATTTTTGTTTCTGAGGCATCGGCAGGAATAGTGAAATTTGAGTTTGCAAGCTGAGCCCACTTGCCTTTCTGGACAAGACCTTTTGCAATTTTGACATATTTGGTCTCATCGGAGGAGTCCTTGTATTCCATAGTGAGGAAAAACTCCTGAGCATCGCTGCCTGAAGGGTACATAACGTTTGCACTGAAGCTGTAGGACTTTCCGGCGGAGAATTGACTTCCAAGAGTTCTTACAGCACCATTCCAGCAGGCTTCTCTGCCGTTTACGAGGAGAGCCTTTGAACCGAGAAATGCAGCGGAGCTGTCGGTTGAAGCTTTAGCCGAGCCACGTCCGCTCCAGCTGTCTGAGCTGCTTTCAAATGTGCTGTGAATGAGCGTACCGTCGCTTGTAGGTTCGCTAATGTCTGATGACGGAGCACCGATTCCACTGAATTGCCATTTATCGACATTAAAGAGGTATCCGCTTCCGCCTGTGAATTTAAAGAAAATGTCGTGAACACCGCTTACGCTGACGTTACATGAAACTTCTTTCCATGACTGCCAGCCGCTTGTGGCAGGAACGTCGCAAGTACCGATGATTTTGCCGTCGAGGCTGTCGGTGTGTATTTCGATTTTGCCGCCCGAGGTATTTGAAGCAACAACTGCCTTGAATGAGTCGGCACCATCACCGAAATCAGCACCTTTTACCTTGATATAGTCGCCGTTTTCGATGTTTCCGACATCAAGACTGCCGCTTGAGCAATTTTCTGTTTCGATACCGCTTTCATAGCAGATAGTTTCGGCTTCATTTGAAACGAAAGGGTTGAGTGACTGAATTTGTTTCGGGCCGCTTTCGGACATATTAATTTTTGGGAAAGAGCCATCGCTGTTGTAGGAGAACTCTTCCAGAGAGACTGAACGCTGAAAACCGCCTCCGCCCGGTAATGCACCGTTGTGGTAGACAAAGTAAGATTTGCCTTTATAGTCGGCGACACCGCAATGGTTTGTAAAGCTTTTGCCTTGATTCGGCATAATAACGCCCTTGAAAGTCCAAGGTCCTGTGGGTGAGGGACTTGTGGAGTAGCAGATGTTTTCCGGGATACCGTTGGCGGCATAAAGCAGATAATAGAGATTGCCGCGTTTATAGAACCAAGGACCTTCAGTGTATGTGCGTTTGTCGCCGCTTGCGGTAGTACCGAAGCCGTCGGCTGTCATATTTACTTTTACAATGCTGCCGGAGTATGAAGTCATATTCTCATTGAGCTTTACATAGTAAGGATTTGGATTGCCGAAATAGAGATACGCCTGACCGTCATCGTCGATAAAGACTGTGGGGTCGATAAAGTCCCAGTTAGGGCCGCAAAGAGGTTTACCCAGAGCATCCTTGAAAGGACCTGTGGGGCTGTCTGCAACGGCAACACCGATAGCTCTGCCGCCGCCTGATGACGGAACGAGGGTTACATACATATAAAATTTTCCGTTACGTTCGATGCACTGAGCTGCCCATGCACTGTCGGGACTTGCCCATGAGAAAGTGTCGCACGAAAGGATAGTGCCGTGGTCTGTCCAGTTCTGCATATCGGTTGATGAATAGCATTTCCAGTCGGGCATGACGTAGTTGTCCGCACCGTCCTTGTCGTGACCTGTATAGATGTAGAAGACGTTGTTATAGACCATTGGGGCAGGGTCGGTTGTAAAATTTGTCTGTACAATTGGGTTATCGGCTTTAGCTGTTTGCGGAAAGCATAGAAATTCGGGCATAATAGTTGCTGCGGCAACAAGCAGTGCCATACATTTTCTTAAGCAGGATTTCATTTGAATACCCCCTTGTTTTTAGAAGCACACTTTAAAGATGCCTTTTAAATATTGACGGAATGTTTTCTGATTAAAATTAGCTTAGACTTCACAAATTGTTCAATTTAGATTAGTATAAACCAATAAATCAAGTGCGTCAACCCATAATTTGCACAATTAAGTGGACGTTTTACACATTACTTCACGCTTTGCACGAATAGTCATAAAATCAGCACAAAAAAGAGGAAGTCTTTAAAGACTTCCTCTGATTTTTATGAAAGTTGATTTTTTTACTGTTTTAGCAGATAACAAAGGTCGTCAGTCTGACTTATCAGGCTTGAACCGCCGGCAAAAACTGTAGCAGCTAATATAATTGCAACAACAACAATAACTATAAGAAAGCAAAAGTATGAGCGTGCGAAGTTTTTGACATTTTTGTTAGGTGTTCCGCCGAAAGCAAAGATAAGAAGCATTATAAAGCCAACAAGTGGAATTGAAAAAAGAATCTCGTAGCCAAAGTAACCCCACATACTTATAGGCTTGTATTCATTTGGAATCTGCTGTTCATTTTGATAATCCATACAATAATCTCCTTTAATAATAAGATGAGGCTATTATATACTATATAATTACATTTGTCAACACATTTTGACAAAATATTAAATAGAGCATCAAAATTTTATTTATTATAGTTGTCAAGGCAGAATATCAGATTTCTGGTGTATCATCGGTAATTGAGTCAGTGTATATGGACGAAGTTTCGGGATATTTCTGCGATGCAATTTTTTTCAGAAGTGGTTGTGCAAGTAATGCTGCGGCTGTAAAAACTATAAATCCGGCAAAAACCTGATAAGGGTAAACCGTCAGGGAGCTTGCGTCAATCAGCATTGGCAGAGTTGCGACAGCTCCGCATGGAGGAAACGGCAAGCTTAGCTTATATGCGATGAAAAGCACAGTGGCAGTTGAAACAGCAGTTGGCATAAATAACGGCAGTCCGAGAATTTCGGTGAGCAGAAGTCTTGAAGTGCATGATATAACTGCGGCAGCTGCAATGAGTGCCGAAACGCTGAAAACTCGCTTAACAAGCGGAGAATCAGGTTTGCACATCTCGGTAAATGCGACAATGAGCGGCGGAACAATGAAGAAAACTTTGTGCAAAAGTGCCGGAACAAGGCAGATTGCGGCGATAATTGCAAATCTTAAAATGTTTGTAAGCAGAAGCTCACGGCTTAGATTTATGGGTGAGAATGTCACAGAGTTCCGTATAGCAAGCTTTTCAAGCAAAAGTCTGCAAAGCAAAATAAGTGAGGTAAACATTATAACAGACAGGACGTAGATTATGCTGTGCGAGTGCAGGATAACCGGCAGAACACAGGCAGAAATTGCGGGCATAAATTCGGTTGCCGAAATGGTAATGATGAGAAACGCACAGAAAAGTGCGGCGAGAATTTGCGGAAAGAGCGGTATTTCGAGAAATCTGACAATCAGTACGCCACATACTGCCGCTGATGAAATAGTAAGCAAGAGACGAATTTTAGTGGTATTCCAAGGCATTGATTCAGCTGTAAGTGAGCCGATAGCTATGGCGGTTATTTCCGGAAAGATAAATTCACGTTCGTGAAAAACGCCTGCCAAGGCTGTCATAGCGACTGCAACAGCAACAGAAATCAGAAACGGAAGAAATTTTTTGCAGTTCAAAGAGCGGCACCTTCCAATCTCAATTATAATTAAATTAGTTAAGGGCACCTCTAAAAACTCGTTTGATTAAGGAAAAATCAGATATGTGCAGCAGCTGCAAGGAAACCTTCCGAAAGCGTGCTGTCGCACTATGAGGGAGGTTGACACAGCAGATGCCGTGCATAG
>JALCDN010000074.1 GCA_022641595.1 Ruminococcus sp.
TTTTATGTGTTTAATCATTTTTTCCTTTTTAAGAGAATTCAATATATCCACTCCACTTTTTTTATCATTATATCATAATTCCCTTAATTTTGCAATACCAAAATTGAAAATTTCGGTAAACATATTTTGCATTTGTTAACTTATAAATATCGGTCAGTATAAAATGATACTGACCGATATTTCTTTTACCTTAAATTTGTATAGCCCATAAGATACTTGTCAACTTCTTTTGCGGCTTCCCGACCTTCGCGGATAGCCCAGACTACAAGTGACTGACCTCTATGCATATCACCTGCTGAAAATACTTTCTCAATATTTGTGCTATATTTTCCGTTTTCAGTGGCAACATTTGTGCGTGCATTAAGCTTGACTCCAAAAGCATTTGCAACATATTCCTGACAACCAAGAAAACCTGCTGCTATAAGTACGAGTTCAGATTTAAGAGTCATTTCGCTTCCAGGAATTTCTTCCATTCTGATTCTTCCGCTTACAGCGTCCTTTACAGGCTGAAGTGTCACAGTATCAACTCCGCAAAGCTTTCCGTCTGCATCTTTAATGAATTTCTTTACTGTTGTCTGATACATTCTTGGATCTTTTCCGAAAACAGCGATTGCTTCTTCCTGACCGTAATCAGTTTTACAGATTTTAGGCCACTGTGGCCAAGGATTATCTTCGCTTCGTGTTTCAGGCGGTTTAGGCATCATTTCAAGCTGAGTAACCGATTTGCATCCATGTCTTATCGATGTACCAACGCAATCATTTCCCGTATCTCCTCCGCCTATTACAACTACATTCTTATATTTTGCACTTATGTAGTAGCCGTCCGAAAGATTAGATTTTAGCAAACTTTTAGTAGTTGCCTTAAGAAAATCAACTGCAAAATATATACCGTCTGCATCTCTTCCTTCAGCTTTTATGTCTCTTGGATTTGATGCACCGCAGGCAAGTACAACTGCATCAAATTCATCAAGTATCTTATCGGCACTTACGTCCTTGCCAACATTGACGCCTGTTTCAAATTTTATACCTTCAAGCTCCATAAGCTTCAGACGACGTTCGATGATATTTTTTTCAAGCTTCATATTGGGTATTCCGTACATAAGAAGTCCGCCAGGTCTGTCTTCACGTTCAAAAACAGTAACACTGTGACCTCTTTTATTAAGCTGTGCTGCAGCCGCAAGACCAGATGGACCTGAGCCTATTACTGCTACATTTTTACCTGTTCTTACTCTTGGCGGATTCGGCTTTATAGTTCCGTCTGACCATGCTTGCTCAATAATCGAAAATTCATTTTCCTTCACAGTAACAGCTTTATCATAAAGTCCGCAGGTGCAGGCTTTTTCGCATAATGCAGGACATACTCTCGAAGTAAATTCCGGAAAATTATTTGTAAGCAGAAGCCTTTTTGCAGCCTCATCAATTTTTCCACGATACAGCAAGTCATTCCATTCAGGACAAAGATTGTTCAGCGGACAGCCTGACACCATACCGAAAATCGGTTTGCCTGACTGACAGAACGGAACTCCGCAGTCCATACATCGTGCTGCTTGATTTTTACGTTCCTCCATATTAATCGGAGTATGAAATTCACGATAGGTCTTTATACGTTCAAGCGGTTCAAGACCTTTGTTTTCTATTCTCTCATATTCGAGAAATCCTGTTGGCTTACCCATTTTTCATTCCTCCTGATTACTTTGCCGTATTGACATAAAATGCCTGAATTTTTGCTTCTTCGGAGTTCATACCCTCGTCCTCAAATTTCTTTGTAAGTCTCAGCATTTCTCCGTATTCATGAGGTACAATTTTCTTGAACAACGGCAGATACTTTTCAAAATTATTAAGAATTTTTCTTCCGAATTTTGAATCTGTTGCCGCAACGTGTTCCTCGATAAGACTGTGCAATTGAGCTACATCTTCATCGTTTTCAACTCTGCTGAATCCTACAAGTGATTTGTTTAGTTTTGTGTAAAGGTCGCATTCTTCGTCAAGAACGTAAGCTATACCGCCGCTCATTCCTGCCGCAAAGTTTTTGCTTGTCTTTCCGAGAATAACAGCACATCCGCCTGTCATGTATTCGCATCCGTGGTCACCAACGCCCTCTACGACAACGATTGCACCTGAATTTCTTACGCAGAATCTTTCTCCTGCAACACCGTTAATGAATGCTTTTCCGCTTGTCGCACCAAATAAAGCAACATTTCCTATAATTATATTTTCATTTTCTTTAAGTTTTGAAGCTTTAGGCGGATAAACGATCAACTTACCACCGGAAAGTCCTTTTCCGAAATAGTCATTACTGTCTCCTTCAAGTTCAAGTGTAAGTCCTTTTGGAATAAATGCACCAAAACTCTGTCCGCCAGAGCCTGTACACTTTATTGAAAAAGTGTCATCTTCAAGCGTATTGTAGTAACGTTTTGTTATTTCAGAACCAAAAATTGTTCCAAGTGTTCTGTTAAGATTTGAAACGTTTATTTCTATGCGTTTCTTTTCTTTCTTTTCAAGTGCGTCCTTCATTTCTTTAAGTATAACAGTCTCGTCAATTGTCTCCTCAAGCTTAAAGTCATAAATATCGCCTTTTATAAAATGCTGTGGTTTTGTTCTGTCAATTGAGCTTGTGTTCAGAATTGCATTCATATTTATTTTTGAAGCACGTCTGCCGTCACTGTACTCTCTCTTACGGAGCAAATCAGAGCGTCCAACAAGCTCGTCTACAGTCCTTATACCGAGTTTTGCCATATATTCACGCATTTCCTGAGCAATGAATTTCATAAAGTTCACGATGTACTCAGGCTTACCTTTGAATCTTTTTCTGAGGTCTGGGTTCTGAGTTGCGATTCCTGCCGGACAAGTATCAAGATTGCAGACACGCATCATTACACAACCCATTGTTACAAGCGGAGCAGTCGCAAAACCGAACTCCTCTGCTCCAAGCATTGCGGCAATAACAACATCACGACCGGTCATCATTTTGCCATCAGTTTCGATTACAACTTTTGAGCGAAGGTTATTCATAATAAGAGTCTGATGAGTTTCGGCAAGTCCAAGCTCCCAAGGAAGTCCTGCATTGTGAATAGAGCTGCCAGGAGCAGCTCCTGTACCGCCATCATATCCTGAAATCAATACGACACCTGCACCTGCTTTTGCAACTCCTGCTGCAATTGTACCTACGCCTGCTTCAGACACAAGCTTAACTGAAATTCTGGCGTCTCTGTTTGCATTTTTAAGGTCGTAAATGAGCTGTGCCAAGTCCTCAATCGAATATATATCGTGATGTGGCGGAGGTGAGATAAGTCCGACACCCGGTGTTGAATGACGTGTTTTGGCTATCCACGGGTAAACCTTCTTTGCAGGAAGATGTCCGCCCTCACCTGGCTTTGCACCCTGAGCCATTTTTATCTGTATCTCCTTTGCGGAAGTCAGATATTTTGAAGTTACGCCGAAACGTCCGGACGCTACCTGTTTGATTGCTGAGCATTTATCATCAGCACTTCCTGAGGTCTGGATTCTTTCAAGATCTTCTCCGCCCTCTCCGCTATTTGACTTACCGCCAATACGATTCATTGCTATTGCCATACATTCATGTGCTTCCTGTGATATAGAACCGTAAGACATTGCTCCTGTTTTGAAGCGTCTCATAATGTTTTCAGCACTTTCGACCTCCTCAAGCGGTATTCCGCCATTTTCGTCAAACTTTAGGTCAAGTGTGCTTCTGAGCGTTATATTTCTGTTCTCAGAATCAATGCAGTCAGAATATTTCTTAAAAAGGCTGTAGTCATCTCTCCATACCGATTGCTGAAGAAGATGTATTGTTTCAGGATTATATAAATGCTCCTCACGGTTACTTCTTGACTTATGGTCACCAATGCTGTCAACAACGTCATCAACTACAAGACCATTTGGATCAAAAGCCATATCGTGCATTCTTATTGTGCGGCGGCTTATATCGTCAAGGTCAATTCCGCCTACCCTACTTACTGTATCAGGGAAATACTCGTTTATTACTTCATCGCTTATTCCAAGTGCCTCAAAAATTTTTGAACCCTGATATGACTGAATCGTTGAAATGCCCATTTTTGAGGCAATTTTAACAATTCCTGATACTACTGCGTGAATATAATCGTTTATTGCAACCGAGTAATCTTTGTCGAGTATTCCAGATAAAATCATATCATAAATCGTATCAAGAGCAAGATAAGGATTTACTGCACTTGCTCCGAATCCTAAAAGTGTTGCAAAATGGTGAATTTCAGTTGGTTCACCTGTTTCAACGATTATTGAAATTGCTGTATTCATTCTTGTCTTAACAAGGTACTGTTGCAGAGCTGAAACAGCAAGCAATGACGGTATTGCCATTTTTTCGCTGTTTACACCTCTGTCTGAAAGTACGAGTATTGATGCTCCGTTTTTATGAGCCTCATCTGCCTGAGCGTAAAGATTTTCAATTGCATCGTGAAGTGTAGTATCTTTTGAATAAAGCATTGAAATTGTAGCAACATTCAGATTACTTATATTCATTCCACGGATTTTCATCAGGTCAAGATTTGTAAGAATAGGATTCTTGACCTTTAGTACACGACAGTTTTCCTCTTTTTCCTCGAGTATATTTCCTGCTACGCCGAGATATACAGTTGTATCAGTGATTACAGCTTCACGGATAGAGTCTATCGGAGGATTGGTTACCTGTGCAAAAAGCTGTTTGAAATAATCAAAAAGTGGTGGATTCATTTCTGAAAATGCTGGTATCGGAGTATCAGTACCCATAGCTGCTATTGGTTCGCTTCCGTTGAGTGCCATTGGAATCATTACAGAATTCATTGTTTCATATGTATAGCCAAAAGAACGCTGCAATTTTATAAGCTCTTCTCCCCTGTATCTGAACGGCTTTTTATTTGGAATATTAAGTTCTTTAAGAGATACAAGATTATGGTCAAGCCATTCGCCGTACGGCTGACGCTTTGAATATTTTTCTTTGATTGCTGCATCGTCGATAAGCTCGCCTTTTACCGTATCAACAAGCAGCATTTTTCCAGGGTGAAGCCTTTCCTTTTTCACGATATGTTCAACAGGAATTTCCAGAGCTCCTACCTCTGATGAAAGAATCAGACAGCCGTCATCTGTTATATAATAACGTGACGGTCTTAATCCATTTCTGTCAAGAACGGCACCGATAATATCACCATCTGAGAAAATGATTGATGCAGGACCGTCCCATGGCTCCATCATTGTAGCATAGTACTGATAAAATGCGTTTTTTTCACGACTCATTGTCGGAATATGTTGCCACGGTTCGGGAATAGTAACCATTACAGCAAGTGGCAGATCCATACCGCTCATCATCATAAATTCAAGCGTATTATCAAGTCTTGCCGAATCTGAACCTTTTACGTCAAGCATTGGGAAAATATCATTTATTCTCTTGCCGAATACCTTTGACTTAAGAACTGACTCTCGGCTCAGCATTTTATCGACGTTTCCTGTAATTGTGTTGATTTCGCCGTTATGAACCATCATTCTGTTAGGATGTGAACGCTGCCAGCTCGGATTTGTGTTCGTGCTGAATCTTGAATGTACAATACCTATTGCTGAATGATAATCAGGACTGCTGAGGTCTGAATAAAACAAACGAAGCTGATTTACAAGGAACATTCCCTTGTAAACTATAGTTCTTCCGGAACAGGAAACCACATATGTATCCTTTTCACGTTTTTCAAAAATCATTCTTGCAATATAAAGTTTGCGGTCAAATTCAATTCCCTTTGAGCAGTTTTCAGGCTTTTTTATGAATGCCTGCACAATATGAGGCATACTGATAAATGCTTTTTTGCCAAGTATTTCCGGATTTACAGGAACATCACGCCAACCTATAAGCTCAAGCTTTTCTTCCTGAAGAACCTTTTCAAATGTCTTCATAGCTTTCTCGTATTTGGATTTTGACTGTGGAAAGAAAAACATTCCGATACCGTATTCACGTTTTCCGCCTATATTCATCCCAAGCTCTGCCGTTACCTTAGAAAAATAGGTATGTGAAATCTGCAAAAGTATTCCGACTCCATCACCTGTTTTGCCTTCTGCATCTTTACCGGCTCTGTGCTCAAGAGTTTCAACGATACGAAGTGCATTATCAACAACCTTGCGGTCGGATTTTCCGTTGATGTTCACTACAGCTCCTATACCGCAATTCTCGTGTTCAAAAGCCGGGTCATATAAGCCCTGTTTTGAAAATGGTTCCTGATTTCTGTAATTATCCATAATCATTACTCCTAACTAATAGTGTGCAAACAATCAGTATAATAAAACAAAAAATGCTTATAAGACGCAGTTTAACTACATCTTATAAGCATCGTCGCTTTAATATTAAATTAACATTACCTTTACTGTAACTATTGTACACGATTCAAAATGATTTGTCAATAGTTTTTCAAGGATTTTTTCTTGAAAAACTAAGTGTGCTGTAATTTTAATTTCTTTTATTAGAAACAGAAACAAAGCTGTTCATACAAATGCAAACTATTACAGTGGCAAAGTAGTTACAACACTAAAGACATACTGCTGAACAGCAACAGCGTCCTGAGCATTAAGTCCATCGCCTTTTCCCTGAACGTCGCCATTGAGTACACCTTGATCTGTAATCTTGAATTTACTTGAGTTAACCAAGAAACGTCTTATTGCAACAACATCTGAAATATCTACTTTTCCGTCACAGTTTACATCACCGTAAGATATATTTGATTTTGAAGCAGTAACAGTGGTCGTTTTAGTTGTTACTGAAGTTGCCTTCGTTGAAGTAGTCGTAGCAGAAGCAGTTGTAGCTGAAGTTGGTTTTGTAGTGCTTGAACCGGCAATTGTACCGCCGTCGAGGTTACTGCCCTCGGTTGAAGAATATGAACTGTAGAACTGACTGAGTGACAAACCTGTACCTGATGTTCCGAGCGGAGTCTGGTGATCAAGACCTATATACAAACCTGTTTTCTGAGTCTGCCAAAGTGATTTTTCAAACATAGAGTACTTATCGGTATCCCAAGTTTTAAAATCGTAACCGAGAAGTCCACCTGTATCACCTGAATTAGGGTTAAGGCACCAGAAAGTATGGCTTATATGATGATTTATCATATAATCACGCAGTAATTCCATCCACTTCTGATTATCACCGCCGTCCATATAGCCGCCCCATTCACCGATAAGGAGAGGAGCAATATTTTCGGCATTAATGTAAGCCCATGTATCGTACCAATAGTCATCAAGAAGTGTTTGAGTAGTAAAGTCCTTATTAAACCATGACTGAGCATAAACGGAAGGGCCGTAGTCATGTGGAGAATATACAATCTGACTTGTACCTGAGTCAGGCTTAACCGGGAAATCCTTGACACCTCTTAAATTTCCGCCCCACCATGCACCGAACCAAGGTGAAACATCAGCACTTGCCTGCCAGATATCAGGAGTATCATAGGTATTGCCCTTTGCGGTTTTCGGGTACTGTTCAACACCCTCGATAAAAATAAGAGCATTTGGATTTACGGCGAGGATTTTATTTGCACATTGTGTTGAAGCGTAAGCCCAGTTATTCTCGTCCTTGGAGCCGTCCCATTTAGCAATTGTAGACGGACACGTTGTACCCGTGTAGCCACGTTTTCCGTGAGGTTCATTTTTAAGGTCGAATCCAACGATAGTATCGTCGTTTTTATATTTATCTGCAAGCCATGTAAGTGTATCCATCCAGACATCAGTAGTCACCATAGTGGAACCGGCGGCAGTTTCTTTACCAAACCAAAGCTCATAATTGTGACCTGAGTTATTTGCATCTGGGCTATGGATATCAATCATAGCCTTGATACCGTATTTCTTACATTTTTGCATTACCACGTCAAATATCTGCATACTGTCTTTTAAAGTCTTGCCATCATCGAGGACGAAATCCTTATTGATATTGCCATAGGTACCTGCTTTAGTTACAGTACCGTCCTCACCTACAACATCTTTAGGAGGTGAATAAGAAGCCTGAACGCTGCTTACAGCATTTGGAGAGCCTTTCATCCATGAATAGATAAGCTCAGTTGAGATAGGAAAACGGATGAGATTTATACCTTTTTCCGCAACGGAAGAAAGAAACGCATCACAGTCTGTTGCATACAAACCGTGAGCACAGTTTTCAGAGCAATTGAAGCCGAACCAGTTTGCACCGGTAAGCCAGACTTCATTGCCGTTTTCGTCATAAAGACGACTTCCGACAGCGTGTAACCAGTCATCATTACCGTCGTCAACAGAAGTACCGCTTGCTGTTGAAACAGCGGAAGAAGCCAGAACAGTTACAGCAGTTGAAAGTGAGAGCAATGCAGCAATTTTTTTGCTGAATTTCATAGTAACGTCCCCCTCAAAAAAATAAAGTTCCTCAAAAAATAAAATTTCACTTAAGTAAATAATATCATATTTAATAATTTTTGTCAAGAGTTTTTCAGCGTTTTGAATAAATTTTCAGTTTCGTTAAACAGGATAAAGGTCATGAGCAGTATAACAAGTGAAGCCGAAGGTTGTACGGCTGCAATTCTCTGAGAGAATACTGATACAGAGACTGCACATTGTGATTCATCCACGAAAAAATGAATTAAAACTTCTGATATTATTATACTCATAGCTGCGGCAATCAGTCGAAGAAATATCATTTTTTTCATAGAAAATTTATTGCCTGCTATCATTTTCACCTGAAAAATAACACATATGCCGCCAAATGCAATGCAGCCTGAAATAATAGGCAACATATTTATTTCAAGTTTTGTGAAATCGGCTGCCGAACTTATGTCAAATATACATCTTATTATCTTTCTTGCCAAGTCTGAGTTCTCATTAAGATTGCTTAAAGCTTGAGTATATATTCTTGAATTGTCGAGCATATCAATTATGACATTAAAAAAAATAATCATTCCGCACATCGTAAGAATATTATGTCCTGCATCCGAAATTGAACTGCAAATTTCATTTACATTCAAAGCTTTTGAGTTTTCAGGTCTGCAATTTATTTTCTCTTCCATTCCAATGAATTTTCCCAGAAATATAGCAATAAGCGTATTTGCACATATATTTGAAATCAGTATGATTTTTCCGGCATAATTTCCCGTAAAGCTGCTTGCGGCACATCCTGTTATAAATGCAG
Source organism: Ruminococcus sp. (assembly GCA_022641595.1). GTDB lineage: Bacteria > Bacillota > Clostridia > Oscillospirales > Ruminococcaceae > Ruminococcus. The sequence goes on from JALCDN010000074.1 coordinate 9,146, forward strand.
GACCTGCACCATAGCAAAGTCCGGAATATAATTCGCACTGTTTCTTAGTAATATTACCTTTCTCATACATTTCAGAAAGCATTTTCACTCCAACAGGATATCCTGAAACCATGCTCATAATAAAAATAATAAATACATTTCCGTTCATACCAAATATTTTTCTACTAAAAGTGTCTATCGGTGAAGATATTTTTTCAAGTATGCAGCTCCTTGCAATAATACCCGATAGTGCCATTACAGCGTATAACGACGGGATTATTGTTTGTATACATCTTTGTAGTCCGTCAAAAACCGATTTTTTGACTTCTATTGTGCTGCTTAATATATAAAATGCAACAAATATAAGAATAAGAATTTTTATTGTTTCAAAAACGTATTTTTTCTTTTTTTTCATATTAATCACCCTTTCTATCATATGATTTATAAAAGTATGATAGAATAGGCGGTAGTTACATGATTGAGAAAATGGCAGATAAATGCCGTGATTTACTGTATATGACTCCTGCAATTCATGTTCAGGGCAACAAAGAAATCTACATTGAAAATTGCAAACGAATTGAAGAATATAATGAAGTTTTAATTCGATTGCGCTCCCCAGGACTTTGCATTCAAATATGGGGAAGTTCTCTAAGAGCTTTTGACTTTAAAACTAACGGACTTATAATTAAAGGAAAAATCGAACGCATAGAATTTACTGAAAGCAGGTGACTTTATGAAAAATCAGCTCAGGGGTTACATAAAATTTACCGTTCGTGGAAAAAGGATTTACAGCTTTATTAATGCACTTCATAAAAGTCATATATGTTGTTTTGGTCAGTATTGCAAAGGCGACATATTTTACGGCGAAATTTATGCTAAAAGCCTTACAACTGTAGCGGAACTTGCAAAAAAATTTTCTCTTGATTTAAACTCCACTGAATGTAAAACACTAAGAAAAAAATTCAGTAGATATAACAAAAGATTTGGATTTGTATTCGGTATGATAGTTGCGATATTTTGCTGCATATATTTTTCAAATTCAATA
>JALCDN010000075.1 GCA_022641595.1 Ruminococcus sp.
GACCTGTAAGACCGTCAGCATCGATACGCATTGTTACGCTGTCATTTTCATTTTTCAGGGAGTAGCCCATAAGTGATGCCGCAATGCTGAGTCTTCCGATAGCGGCGGTTACGACAGCTGAAGTTTCATGTATTTTTTCAATTTCGGAGACGATGTCAGTTGCGTCAAGAGCGACTGAGATTACCGAAGCGTCAGCTGAAATAGCACGTTTTAAAATTCCCATAATAAAATCTCCTGTCTTAGAGTAGCCCGAGTGTAGAATGTCGGTTAGGTTTTTACTTTTCTTGCGACTATAACGATTCTTTGGCTTTGTTCAGTTGGAGGGTCAAAGCTGTCGTCATCATAATGTGCGAGCAGTTGAAATCCTGCTTCAGTCAAAGCGTCGTCGATAAGTTCTGTAGGGTAAGCGGTTTCTTTGAATGATTCGCCTGAACGGTGATAAATTTCGCCGTCACGTTCAAAGAACTGTAGGTTTATCTGAATTTCGTCTGTTTCCCTTATCAGGTTATTTTCCCATATGCAGTATACATCATCGGTTTCGTAAGTAAAGGTGTTGTCAGCCAAAATATGGCGATGCTTAAAAACAGTGTTGATATCGAAAATAAAAAGTCCCTGAGGTTCGGCGAAAAGTGAAACTTTAGCAAAAACTTTCTTTACGTCATCAAATGAATCGAGATGGTTGATACTGTCAAGAGCGCATATTGTTATTCCAATAGTTCCAAACATATCAATATTTCGCATATCCTGACAAAGATACTGAATAGGCAGACCACTGATAAACTTTTTGTTCATTGCGATGCCGAGCATTTCGGCAGAGTTATCCACACCGATTACATCGTAGCCGTTTTTTGCGAGAGCTTCACTTAGGCTTCCTGTACCGCAGCCGAGGTCGAGCAAAATATTATTATCAGCAATTTTAAATTTTTTGATTATGCTGTTAAAATAGTTGGCACGTTTTGAGTAGTCAATATTAGCAGTAAGCTCGTCGTAATATTTTGCAAAAACGCTGTAGTTGCTCAAATTTATCACCCATATTCAAAATAACAGCCTGCCGAATCGACAGGCTGAATAAATATTATTTTTTCATTCCGCAGCATTTTTTATATTTTTTACCGCTTCCGCAAGGGCATGGATCGTTATCGCCGACTTTTTCTGATTTTTTCTCATCGGTAAAGCTTCCATCGCCTGCACCAGCATTAGGAGCATCAGGCTGCTGAACCTGCTCACGTTCCGGAACGGCATTTTTCTGTAATTTTACAGTAAGGAGCATTCTTACAGTATCCTCACGGATAGAATCTACCATAGCGTCGAACATTTCAAAGCCCTCGTATCTGTATTCAACAACAGGGTTTTTCTGACCGAAAGCACGCAGACCGATACCTTTTTTCAGTTCGTCCATATCGTCTATATGAGCCATCCACTTTGTATCGACAACCTTGAGGAGAATAACTCTTTCGAGTTCACGGATAATATTCTCGCCGTATTCGTCCTCCTTGGCCTTATATATTTCCTTAGCTTTTTCGGATAGAGCAGTAACGATATCCTGTTTTGTGATATCTTCGAGTTCATTTTCGTCAAAAGTTAGGTCTTCAGGAGTTATGAGCCAGCCGAGGAAATAATCCTTAAGACTGACGATATTCCAGTTTTCCTTATCATCATCATCAGCGAGGTAAATGTCAACGGTAGCCTGGATAAGCTCGTCCATCATCTTCAGGATACTCTCGTGGAGGTCTTCACCGTCGAGAACCTGAGAACGCTGCTTGTAAATGATTTCACGCTGAGTATTCATAACATCGTCGTAGTTGAGTACATTTTTTCTTATGCTGAAGTTTCTGCCCTCGACTTTTTTCTGAGAAGATTCAATAATCTTTGTAAGCATTTTGCTTTCGATAGGCATATTTTCCTCTACATTGAGTGTACGCATCATATTTTCGAGACGTTCGCCGGCGAAGATACGCATAAGATCGTCCTCAACAGATAGGAAGAAGCAGCTTTCGCCCTCGTCGCCCTGACGTCCTGAACGACCTCTGAGCTGATTATCTATACGGCGTGATTCGTGGCGTTCTGTACCGAGTATATAAAGACCGCCTGCCTCCTTGACAGCGACAGCTTTTTCCTTGACCTCAGCATTAAATTTATCGTAAAGATCACGATAAACCTTTCTTGCATCGAGAACCTGTTGGTCGTCAGTATCAGCGAATCCTATAGCGGCAGTAATAATATCCTCATCGTATTCACGTTTACGCATTTCTGCTTTAGCGAGGAATTCGGCATTACCGCCGAGCATGATATCGGTACCACGACCAGCCATGTTAGTAGCAATTGTAACAGCACCGTATTTACCAGCCTGAGCAACGATTTCAGCTTCTTTAGCATGGTGTTTAGCATTGAGGACTTCGTGTTTGATACCTTTTCTTTTGAGCATAGCGGAAAGAAGTTCAGATTTTTCGATAGAGATAGTACCGACAAGGATAGGCTGACCTTTTTCGTGGCACTCAACTATTTTATCAATTATAGCAAGGTATTTGCCAGTTTCAGTGCGGTAAATCTGGTCATTATGGTCAATACGCTGAACCGGTTTATTAGTAGGAATAGCGATAACATCGAGTTTATATATTTCCTTAAATTCGTCCTCTTCTGTCATAGCAGTACCTGTCATACCTGAGAGCTTTTTATAGAGACGGAAGAAGTTCTGGAAAGTAATAGTAGCGAGAGTTTTTGATTCACGGGCGATTTTAACGCCTTCCTTTGCTTCGATAGCCTGATGCAGACCATCGTTGAAACGTCTGCCGAGCATAAGACGACCTGTAAATTCATCAACGATAATGACTTCGCCTTCCTTGACAACGTAGTCGATATCGGCACGCATTATACCGTTAGCCTTGATAGCCTGATTGATATGGTGAAGCAGAGTCATATTTTCCGGATCCATAAGGTTTTCGACATTGAAAGCCTCCTCGGCTTTTTTGACACCACGTCTTGTAATGGTAGCGGTTTTAGCTTTTTCGTCAATTATGTAGTCAGCGGTTTCGTTAATTTCGTCCTGATCCTGTTTGTCATCTATTTCGACAACGGTAGTGGAAACGAGTGTTTTAGCGAATTTATCAACTATAGAGTAAAGCTCGGTAGACTTATCTCCACGACCTGAAATGATAAGAGGAGTTCTTGCCTCATCAATGAGGATAGAATCGACCTCATCGACGATAGCGAAATTAGGTTCTCTCTGAACTCTTTCATTTTTGTGGATTACCATATTGTCACGGAGGTAGTCGAAGCCGAGTTCGTTATTTGTAGCGTAAGTAACGTCGCAGTTATAAGCAGCACGTCTTTCGTCGTTATTAAGACCGTGAAGGATACAGCCGACGGTCAGACCGAGGAAGCGAAGGACCTTGCCCATTTCTTCAGCCTGAGTTTTAGCGAGGTAGTCGTTAACGGTAACGACATGAACGCCTTTTCCGGCGAGAGCGTTTAGATATGAAGCAACGCAGGCAACGAGAGTTTTACCTTCACCTGTTTTCATTTCAGCGATACGACCTTGATGAAGAACGATAGCACCGATTATTTGTACTGGGAAAGGTTTTTTTTCGAGAACTCTCCATGCAGCTTCTCTTACAGTAGCAAGAGCTTCTGGAAGTATATCATCGAGGGACTCAGTTGTTTCGAGTCTGTTTTTAAATTCAGGTGTTTTGGCTTTAAGTTCAGCATCGGTAAGCTTAGAGTATTCATCCTCCAGAGCGAGAACGCTTTCCTTGATTGGTTCTATTCTTGCAAGCTCCTTAACGCTGTAGGAGCCAAAAATTCTGCTTATAAATCCCATTTATTTACCGCCTTTACTCTTGGAGTGAACCAAGTTGATAGTATAAAATACATATAATAACATTTTAACTCAACACGTTGATTTTGTCAATACCCAATCTGAAAGATTCGGGAAATTTTTATTGCATGAGTATTTCCAAAATAAAAAGGTGTTGGCTTAAAGAAGTTTTGAGAGACGTTCAGAGTAAGTTGAGCGAAACTGAGAAAAAGAGTTATTATCGATAGCCAAGCGTATTCTTTCGGCAAGGGAGTTATAAAAATAGAGGTTATGCATAACAGCGAGTCTGCCGGCGAGCATTTCCTGGGCTTTAAACAGGTGACGTATATAAGCACGGGAAAAGTTTTTACAGGCAGGGCAGTCACATTGAGGATCAATCGGCTGAGGGTCAGTTTCGTAGCATTTGTTTGTAAGGTGCATTATGCCGTTCCAGGTAAAAACAGTAGCATGGCGGGCATTTCTGCTTGGCATAACGCAGTCGAACATATCTATTCCACGAGCGACTGCTTCAATGATATTTGAAGGAGTGCCGACGCCCATAAGGTAGCGAGGCTTATCCTTTGGCATAAACGGTTCGACGAGTTCTATAATTCTGTACATTTCGGATGTAGATTCGCCTACAGCAAGACCGCCTATGGCATAACCGTCAAGGTCAAGTTTTCTTATGTCTTCCATATGTTTAATTCTTAGGTCATCGTAAGTAGAGCCTTGATTAATGCCGAAAAGCATTTGTTTTCTATTAATGGTATCGTGAAGACTGTTAAGGCGTTCCATTTCTTCTTTGCAGCGACAGAGCCAGCGAGTAGTACGTTCAATGGAAGCAGCAGCGTATTCATAAGCAGAAGGATTTTCGATGCATTCATCGAAAGCCATAGCTATTGTTGAAGCAAGGTTTGATTGTATCTGCATACTTTCTTCAGGTCCCATAAAAATTCGGCGACCGTCTATGTGTGAAGCAAAATAAACGCCTTCTTCTTTGATTTTCCTGAGTTTTGCGAGTGAAAAGACCTGAAATCCACCACTGTCTGTAAGGATAGGTCTGTCCCAGTTCATAAATTTGTGCAGACCGCCCATTTCTCTTATAACTTTGTCGCCCGGACGAAGGTGAAGGTGATATGTATTACAAAGTTCGACCTGAGTGTTAAGGTTCTTGAGGTCAAGAGATGATACACCGCCTTTTATAGCAGCGGCAGTTCCCACATTCATAAAGCACGGGGTTTGAAAAATGCCGTGAACCGTTTCAAACTGACCACGTCTGGCATTGTTATCCTGTTTAAAAAGTGTATACATAGAAGCTCCTTAAAAATAGCAAAATATAGCTGTATCTGTTGCAATTATCAGTATTTTCTGTCTGAAAATAATTTCAGGTATTGAAGATTCAGACAATGAGATTATTTGGAATCCAGCCTACCTGACCGTTCTGAGCGATAATGAAAGCGTAATTTCCGTGAATGTCACACAGTGAAACCTGTTCGCCACGGTTTACAGACAGAAAGCCGTTAAGGCAGTACCAGATTTTAAGCTTTCCGTTTTCGTACCAAAGTTTTTCTTGTGGTATAAGACCTGTCTGACCTGTTGAATCGTTGCTGACCAGAGCAAGACCGTTTTCAATTTTTATGAGTGAAAAATTATGATTATAAGGGTCGCAGTAAATTGGAGTAAATTCAGAGTTAATAGAATCAGATACAATTTTCTTATCAAATGACGTATCCCAGACAGTATTGTAGGAATAATCGCTGCCGTTTTTTGTGATGCAAAAGGCGTTTATCTGACAGGCGTGTTTAATAGTAAGACCACCGTCGATGCAGATCATCTGCTTATTCTTATCAATTATAGGAAGATTAGTATTGCAGGCTCTTTTGTAGTTGTAGCAAGGAAAGTGACCTACTACAACCCATTTTCCTGAGCATTGTGTTTCACGCAGATAGAAAGGCTTTGTAAGAGCGAATGTATCTGATGTGTTCTGCCAGTCCTGGCGGTTTTCGATACCTGCATGAATGAAGATATGGTTTTGAGTTTCCAGAACGTATGGACGGCTCTGAATAAAGTCGAGTTCCGGCTTGAAAGCGTCGATGACTTTTTTTCTGAGCAAATCAAATTTATTTTCTGGAAATTCTGTAATACCTATTTGAGCTGCCATCTGTAAAAAAGTGTTGTGAGGTTTTTTGCTGCGTTTCAACATAAATTTATTGTAATCATATTTATACGCCATATGATATGATGCAGTGTCATTATTTCCCATAAGACAAAATACACGGTCATAGCGGCAAAGCCTACGAACGTATTCGATAGTTGGAAGATTCTGGTCACCGTGTTCAAGTATATCTCCAATAATGACAAGATAGTCGATATTGGGTTTGTAGCCGACTTTTTTTAGAATTCCGTCAAGCAGAAACCAGCAGGTGTGGATATCGCTGACAGCGATAATACGGCATTTATCAGGAAGCTGATGATAGATGATCTTTTTCATACAATAATCATAGCATCACCGAAACTAAAGAATCTGTATTTTTCCTCAACGGCGATTTTATAAGCATTCATAGTTTTTTCGTAGCCGAGGAAAGCTGATACGAGCATGATCAGGGTACTTTCCGGCAGGTGAAAGTTAGTAATAAGACCGTCAATAGCTTTAAACTTGTATCCTGGGTATATAAAGATATCGGTATATCCCTCATGCTCTTCAATTTTGTCATAAAATGTGGCAACGCTTTCGAGTGTACGGCAGGTAGTAGTACCAACGGCGATTATGCGGCCGCCATTTTTTCTGGTATCGTTTATGAGGTCGGCAGTAGCCTGAGGCAGGAAATAATGTTCGCTGTGCATTTTGTGGTCGAGGACATTTTCTTCTTTTACTGGTCTGAAAGTGCCGAGACCAACGTGGAGTGTGACAAAAGCAGTATTAATGCCTTTTGCCCTAAGGTCGTCAAGCATTTCCGGAGTGAAGTGCAGACCTGCAGTTGGAGCGGCACTTGAACCAAGTTCACGGGAGTAGACTGTCTGATATCGTTCCTTATCTGCAAGTTTTTCTGTTATATAAGGAGGCAGAGGCATCTGGCCAACATCTTCAAGAGCAGTAAAAAAGTTGCCGTCGCATTGAAATTTTACTATACGGTTTCCATCGTCTTTAACTTCAGTAACTTCTGCAAGAAGTCTGCCGTCGCCGAAAGAAAATTTAGTTCCGACCTTAGCTTTTTTGCCTGGTCGGCAGATGATTTCCCATATTTTATCGCCTTTCTGTTCAAGGAGCAGAAATTCAATGAAAGTTTTGTTATCAATTTTTTCGCCGTACAGGCGTGCAGGAATGACACGGGAGTCATTCATAACAAGCAGGTCACCTTTTTTAAGTGAATCGCATAGATTATAGAAGTGGCTGTGAGAAACTTCACCGCTGCAGCGATCTATTTTCATAAGTCTCGAAGCATTTCTTGGTTCAACAGGAGTTTGTGCAATAAGCTCCTGAGGAAGTTCATAAAAAAAGTCTGATTTTTTAAGGTCGTTTATATTCATAATTAAAAGGTTACCTCCGGTAGCGCCGCAAATGCACGGCAAATATAATGTATAGCAGTCCAGCAAAGTCCGATGCAGTAAAATACGGCATATGATACCGATTTTCAGAAAATATGGTACTCAATATCAGATAAAATAAAAAATATTGCTTCGGCAGGAAAAAAATTGTAAAAAGATATTGACATAAAAATGTAAAAATGATATTATTATGAAGTAGGTAGAGGCGCGGCAAAGATTAGTAGCAGTGAATCTGGATTACCAATCCGATAAATTCACTGTAAAAGGCAATGCTGCCGAAGAACAGTTTTTGGTAAATTCTGTTCTGGTCAATGGCTTAACAGGGTATTGACTGTCATCATGCAATTGATGGAGAGCTATCGGCATGCTCTTTACAGCGTGTCAATATTTCTATTATAACGTATGATGAGCCGGTTTGCAACCGGTTTTTTTAGTTTTTATATTTTATTATATTAAGGAGATTTATTATGAAGCAGTACAAAGTAGGTATAATAGGTGCAACAGGTATGGTAGGTCAGCGTTTTGCAACGCTGCTGGAAAATCATACTTGGTTTAAAGTTGAGGTTCTTGCAGCATCTCCACGTTCAGCAGGAAAAACTTATGAGGAAGCTGTCGGAAACCGTTGGGCTATGACAACTCCTATGCCTGAAAGTATGAAAAAAATGATTATGCTTAATGCAACAGGCGATATTGAGAAAATTGCTTCAGAAGTTGATTTCTGTTTTTGTGCAGTCGATATGAAAAAGGACGAAATAAAGGCTCTTGAAGAAGCCTATGCAAAAGCAGAATGTCCTATCGTTTCAAATAACTCCGCAAACAGAGGTGTTCCGGACGTTCCGATGGTAGTTCCTGAGATAAACCCTGACCATCTTGAAGTAATTGAAACACAGAAAAAACGTCTCGGAACAAAACGTGGTTTCATTGCCGTAAAATCAAACTGTTCAATCCAGAGCTACGTTCCGGCACTTAATCCTCTTATGAAATTTGGCATAACAAAGGTTCTTGCTTGTACATATCAGGCAATTTCAGGCGCAGGAAAAACATTTAAAACATGGCCTGAAATGCTCGACAACCTTATTCCTTACATTGGCGGTGAAGAGGAAAAATCAGAACTTGAACCACTTAAAGTATGGGGAAAAGTCGTTGACGGTAAGATTGTAAATGCTGTAAAGCCTGAAATTACCACACAGTGCCTTAGAGTTCCTGTTTCAGACGGTCACACGGCAGCAGTTTTTGTTTCGTTTGATAAAAAGCCATCAAAGGACGAGATACTTAAACTTTGGGCTGATTTTAAGGGAGTACCTCAGGAGCTTGAGCTGCCTTCAGCTCCTAAGCAGTTTATCCACTATTTTGAAGAGGATAATCGTCCACAGGCTAAGCTTGACAGAAACCTTGAAAATGGTATGGCTGTTTCAACAGGTCGTCTTCGTGAAGATTCACAGTATGATTATAAATTTGTTTGTCTGTCACACAACACTCTCAGAGGTGCAGCAGGCGGCGGAGTTCTTCTTGCAGAGCTTCTTGCAGCAAAGGGCTATTTTGACTAAGAACAGGTTCTAAACCGTTACACCCTGCCGCTTGTATGTATTGTCATACGATTTGGCATATGGGCTGTTTAAAAATAATTTGCCGACCGATTTTTAGTTAATCGGTTCAGACACTGCTTATTAATTAAATGAGGAGTAGGTATTATGAAAAATACTATTTTTACAGGTGCAGGTATTGCAATTATTACCCCGTTCAATCAGGACGGCTCAATAAACTATGATTGTTTCGGTAAAATGATTGACAATCAGATTGAGAACGGTACAGACGCAATTATCGTTTGCGGAACCACAGGTGAGGCTTCAACTATGTCAGATGCAGAGCATCTTGAGTGCATACGTTTTGCCGTTGAAAGAGCAGCAAAAAGAGTTCCTGTAATTGCAGGAACAGGCAGCAATGACACAGCATACGCTGTAAAGCTTTCAAAAGAAGCAGAGCAGCTTGGTGCAGATGCACTGCTGCTTGTAACTCCTTACTATAACAAAACAACACAGAGAGGTCTGATTGCACACTTTACAGCTGTTGCAGATGCTGTAAATATTCCGATAATTCTCTATAATATTCCGGGAAGAACAGGAATGAGCATTGAGATTTCAACTGCAAAGGTGCTTGCAAAGCACAAAAATATTGCGGCAGTAAAAGAAGCAAGCGGAAACATCAGCTACACAGCAAAACTTATTGCTGCCTGTGGTGACGACATCGACGTTTATAGCGGTAACGATGATATGATAGTTCCGATTATGTCACTTGGCGGTAAGGGAGTAATTTCCGTTCTTTCACACGTTCTTCCAAAAGAAACTCATCAGATGGTTCAGTACTGTCTTGAAAATAATTTTGCTGAGGCAACAAAGCTACAGATAAAGTATCTTGACCTCATAAATAATCTCTTTTGCGAGGTTAATCCTATTCCTGTCAAGGAAGCCGTAAATCTTATGGGAATAAATGCAGGTCCGTGCAGAATGCCGCTTTGTCCTATGAGCGATGAGAATCGTGAAAAATTGAAAAATTCGCTCAGAAATGCAGGACTTATTAAATAATCATTATTTAATGTGAAAGGAATTTAAAATGACTGATATAGTAATATGCGGTGCTAACGGTAAAATGGGTAAAACCATCAACGAATGTATTTCAAGTCGTGATGACTGTCGTGTTGTTGGCGGAATAGACGTGTATACAGCTCAATATG
>JALCDN010000076.1 GCA_022641595.1 Ruminococcus sp.
TTTTGATTTTCTTACCATTTCACTTGCAAATGTAACAGCTATTCCTAAGAATGCAATCAAAAGTGATAATATGCCGTCGTTTACATTAGCATCTATAATAAGTAAAAGACTGCCAACAGCAAACGATTCCATAGCTGTATAAGCAAATATTACGTTATTATATTTCTTTGCTCCAAAAGCTGTGGCTATTCCAAGGACAATTACTGAAGCCGCAAATAATGCAAAATTATGTGTACCGGAAAGTCTGAATTCATTGCCGAAAAGTCCAAAATAGCCTGCACTTACTGTAATTATAGACAGAAACGCAGATGAAATTGTAAAAAACACTATTGCTGTTCTATTGATTTTAAATTTTTTTCTTGCTGCCTCACTGACAAAATATGTAACTGCATCAGCAAGAAGCATAAAAAATATCTTAGTGATTCCACTCATTTCAGACCATGTTGCACTTACAAAAAGTATTGACGAAATTATTACCAATCCTGCACCTATTACAGCAAGAATGCTCACAGGATTTATTCGCTTTTTCTCGGTTTTGACGCTTACATCGGAAAAATTATTAATTTTTGTTTCTGTTTGTATTTTAATTTCAGATGCTTGCACTGTACTGTCAATTCGAGGTAAAGTTCCTTTATCTTCAATAATCTTACGCATTGAAGCCATTGCAGGTGATTCAACATAAACAGAAGAAGATTTTGTAGGTTCTTTCTGCAAAGGTTCATCATTAGATTTTTCAATTACCTCAGTAATTTTAGTACCTTCAGTATTATTTTCAGCAATTAAATTTTCCGTTTTATCAGAGTACGCATCGGTCTTGCCAATTATATATTCATATAGTTTATATGATATCTTACCATCGTCGCATAAACTTAGAAGTCGCTTTATGATATTTCCATTTTTTTGTTGTTCCTGATCATATTGAATTTTCAAAAACTTATATTTATCATTTTTACTATTCAATAACAATAATATAACAATTGGCGATATCATCCATAACACTACTATTAATACAATCACCCACGTCACCCCTTATAAATTAAAATGAGTCTCAAAATTCACAGAACTATCAAGGTAATATCCTAAAATAGCTTTTTCTTAATGAGACTCACTTTTGTTATGTTATATTATTATCACCATACAAAGTAGTTATCTACAGCTATTTTATATGTTGTACCAGGAACATACAGCTCCTTAGGATCATGACCTTCCTTTACTGCTTTCTGAATTTCACGGAAAGCTGCACTGTTTGACACAATTTTCATTACTTTGTCTTTATCAGGAGTTTTAGAAAGATACTCAAGAACTACCTGCTGCATATAATAATATGAACGAAGCTGTGTCTTTCTGAATTCTATCTGTGATTCTCCGTCAATAAGGAATAAACTGTCGCCCTCACTGTAACCGATGACTAATCTTGCAAGTATCTCAGGAATAAATATTCTTATTTCGGCTGAAAGTGCAATGTCTCCGATAGTTTCGTCAAGTTCTTCCTTCATAGCCTTATATTCTTCCGGATTGTTGCAGTTTTCCATCATCTCAATAGCTTTTTTGGAACCTGAGACAACAAGCTCCTTGTCAAAAGGACACTTATCGTCTTCTCTCTGAATAAACAGAGCATACTGCTTTTCAGTTACGATATTTCCGTTGTCAGCCCAACTGTCAATATACTTTACGAAATTAGGTGCAAGTCCAGGACAAACTGTTCCGTTTACACGAACCTCTATTGTCTTCTTATCGCCGTGGCGTGCAAGAAAAATTCTCACCCAATAGTACTTCTTTGAGCCGATATACTTTGGTATAACGTCCTTTATAAAGTTTATAAGCATAGCGGGCTGTTTATCCTTATCACCAACGAGAACAACTGATTCTGCATACATATCAAAGTCATAATGCTGCATAAGATAATTTACCTCAACCGGTAAACCTTTCTGTTTTGTAAATGCCTGTTGGAGAGTATGCCACAAACCACCTTTAAATGTTTCAACTGCCATTACAATTGCCTGATCAAGGTCGTGTCCCTGAGCAGCAACAGGTTCGATAATAGGTTCATCGAAGTCATCATGCTTTATGATAAATATTACCTGCAAAAGACGAATTTCAGCACTTTCTCCAGTTGAAGACTCCTCTGCACTAAGCTTTCTTACTTCATTTCTTCCGATCTGTATGTCGATAGAAAATCCGAACCTCGGAACGAGAAGACAGTTATCATAAATTGTACCATTTATGTCCTCATTCATCTTCTCCAGTATCATCATTTTGACGTCTTTTTCTTCTTTTACCGATTCATTCTTGCCATTTTTTTTCTTAAATATTCCCACTGTAATTACTCCTTTTATTGGAATCTGCATAAATTATCATATCCAGGAGACATAGCACAAGACTTGTGCCGTTTGTCCTTTACATTTTCAATTAATTCGATTTGAAAATGTATAAGCGAAATTTTTGCAGTTTCCTATTTTTCAGGCTTACCCCGCCACGTTCAGAGGTGTGTGTACTTAGGGCTTCACCTTATTTTCCTTTATGTATGAGCTTTACTGCTGCCCAACCGTCTTTGACATTTTCCTCTTTTATTATAAAACCTGCATTTTCAACAGCATCGGTTACTTCATTCATTCTTTCAATAATAATTCCTGAAATTATAAGAATTCCTTCATCTTTAAGATATCTGCTGAAAAGTGGTGACATCGCGATAAGAACGTCAGCAACAATATTTGCTGTTATAACATCATACTTACTGTCAATTTTATCTGCAAGTTCACTGTCGGAAATTACATTTCCACAGTAGGTATGATATTTTTCCTTTGGTATACTATTTTTTTGTGCATTCTCAGCAGCTGTAACTGCTGCATTTTCCTCTATATCAACAGCAACTGCACTGTCAGCACCAAGCAATATAGCACCAATTGACAAAATGCCACTTCCGCAGCCAAGATCGAGTACTTTTTCTCCGCCATCAAGTGATTTTTCAAGAAGCTCCAAACAAAGTCGTGTTGTATGATGTTGACCTGTTCCGAAGCTCGAAGCCGGGTCAATTTCAAGCACTACCCTATTGTCGGTTCCGTCATAATTTTCCCATGACGGCTTTACAAGAAGCCTTTCACCTACTTTTAGTGGCTTGAAATACTGTTTCCAGTTATTAGCCCAATCTTCCTCACGGATATTGGAAAGTTCTGCCTCAAGTCTGCCGTACACATTACCAATATCATTCTTTTTTAGTTCAGTCAGCATTGATTTTACAGCAATAAGCATCTCAGCTCCTTGAGAATTGCATGGCAAATAAATTGTAACGCAACTCTCACAATGTGAAAGCCCCATAAGATCGTCATCAATATAGTCCCATTTGCCGTTTTTGTTTTCAAGGAATTCCTTAAAGTCCTCGGCATCTTTTATGGCAAACCCTTTTACTCCGATATCTGTAAGTTCGGAACAAACTATGTCAATGCCTTCTGTCGTTGTATATATGTTTACCTCAGTCCACTCCATTGCCATTATATCTCCTTTCATCCTATACATATAAGTATAAGGTAAGACAGAACGTCGTTATTATCAACTACACCATCTTCATTTATATCTGCCGCCTTAAGCTCAGATTTTCTCAGCATTGAAACTCCGTCAGGCAATTCATTAACGCTCTTAAGGTAAAGATTCAATGCAGCAAGATCATATTTATCAATGCTTCCATCAGCATTTATATCACCTTTTTGACAAGCCTTATCCTCGCCTGCATATTCAAGCTGTTCCAAGTTTACCCAACCTGAATTTGAACCCATCTTAACTTTTCCCCATACTCCGCTGGTTTCATTTACATTGACCACATAATTATGCTTGATGTTATATATCAGATTTGCATTAGATGTTTGCGAATCATACAAGTCCGCACCATTTTCTAAGCTTACAATATATTCTCCTGTCATATATTGCAATGGAAGTTCTGAAACATACTGCGTATAGTCAAGGCATACCCAACCTGTAACTCCGTCATAAACCGTTTTACCCCAGTTTCCTGAAATTTCTATTATATTCAATTTTATACCATAAGGAATTGTTTCGTTTATTGAATATGATGTAGACGGTCCGCTTCTGTGATTGATAACGCTCATTGATTTATAGACACCTGTAGAATATGCTTTGGGAGGAACTGTTGCTGCCTGAGTTGGTATCATAAGCGTTGTCGTAGCACTTGTTGTAACAGAAGTATTTGTAGTTGTCACTGTTGTTGTAACATCTGTGGAAACTGTGTTATTTGTCGGCAACTTTGGACCCGTAAAAAATTTTAAGCTTTCAAATTGAGAAACGTCATAATCTGAAAATAAAAGTTCTCTGTCATACCCTGGGTCTGCAATGTAAACATTGTCATTTACTATATTATCAATAAGAACGAAATGTCCGCCTACATTACATAGCATATAGTAGCCTTTGCTGTTTGCATTTTTTATATCGGCAAGCACTTTTTCTTTGGTAGGTACATTTCCACTATCGTAATACATTGAATCGACAAATTTTACAGTTGGAACAAGACCGGTTATAAAGCTCCAACTCATTAATGCACCATTTGAAAATCCGTTTATCGAATTACAGTAATTAACTACTGTTCCGGGGTTCAGCTTATCAGCAGTTGCCGCACCAGAACGAACGCAAAGCATAGCTACTGCGGTTATCGCACAGCCGTATTTTGCCATAGTATCAGTAGAATCTCCGAGGTGAATAGTACCCCATCTTGTGTCATACTGTCTCCACGTCCTGTAATCTTCAGTAGCATATGCAGGTCGTAACCCTAAAGAAGTGAAGTTACATAATACTATCAAAATCATAAGCAAAAAGCTTAAAATAGATTTAAAGATTACTTTTTTTTGCATATTAATACCTCCTGCATAATTACAAACTTTATTTTTTGCTTTTTCTTTTCTTTTTTGCTCTGTATTTCACATATACATTTAAATATGATACTACGATTTTCATTTTTTCACTTTCTGTTATGCCGTCTTTGCCGTAAGCAGCTTTATTAAACAAAGATGCAATAGTATAACAGGCGTTTTCCTTGTTATCAGCAACAATTTCTACCGTTTCGAGCGCTGTTTTCTCATTTCCTATTTTATATAATGATTTGATTCTTGCCATTACCATATAAGCAGACTTATTCGGTTTTGCCTTTTCTATACGTAGCATAAATATCTTCTGGTATATATATGGATAGAGCTTAACAAAAATATAAATCAGAATACCTGCAAGAATAAGTAGAATTCCTGCATAATAAAGGTAAACTGTTGAAGCATTTTGGTGTTCAGTCGTTGTAGCAGCATCACTGACAGTTGGTTCAAATGAAACCCAGCCTACACCGCCAATAAACAATTCCGGAAAACCGTGAGCGTCCTTCTGCTGAATTATATAGTTAGTATTATATTTATCACTTTTATAAATTTCGGACATATTATATCCTTCAGCATAACGTGCCGGTATTCCGGCTGCTCTTGCCAAAAGCACCATAGCAGTTGCATATTCATAGCAAACACCTGTATGAGTTTCAAATAAAAATGTTTCAACGTTATCTCCATCAGATTTTTTATAATCCAAGTCATAAATATAATGATTTCTATAGAAATATGCCTCTATTTCTTTTGCTTTTTCATAATCAGAGTAAAGACCGCTTGTTATTTTTTCCGAAAGCTCCTTAATTTTTAGATTTTCATCATAATCAAGAAAAGAATCATAGTTATCATAATCAGATAGTAGTTCTTTCAGAGTCAATGAATCGCTCATACAATCATTATTTGAAAGTACATCTGCTGCATCACTTAAAATACTTTCATAATTTTGAGTATAAGATATACAATCAAGAATTTTTTTAACTTCATTGCCAAACAAAAAGTTATCTTTATAATAGTCAAGTTCAAAATTCTGATTATTATTGAAATAGCCACTTTCTTTAAAAAATACGCCACTGTAAGTTGCACGGATGTCCTTAGAACCACCGCTACCATATATGTGTTTATAAAACGTGGGAACTGGCACTGTATCAGCCTGTAGTCCTGCTGTATAAATTTTAAGTCTTTCAATTTCAGGATATTTTATATTTTCTGTTGTAACTCCCTTTATTCCATACTTGTTAGCGAAACCTTCATCGAGTTCTGCGGCGTGAGCAATTTCAGTTAATGCTTCCGGTAAATTTTTATCAAAATCCGCATTTGGGGAGCTTTTATAATAAGTATCATTATGACCGCTGTTCCATTTATCGGTGCTGAAATCGTAATTTGTGAATGTCTGAGTTTTCAAACGTAAGCTTTCATTTGACTTTACATAATAAAGTATCTGCTTTGAAGTCATTTCTCTAAACTTACTTGAATCAGATACTTTTGTAAAGACACTTATGCTTTTCATAAGCTTTTCAGTAAAGTCATTTGCTGAGATCATTGTCTCAAGAATAGTTCTGTCTTCCTGTATATGTGGTTTCGGAAAAATTGAAGCAACAGAGCTAAAAACCAGTGCAAATAAAAATGTTGTTTTCCAAAGCCCAGACTTACATACTACCTTAACACCAGAATCATGCAAATTTATTTGCCTGCAATTTATCATAGTTACAAAATAAAGCATTGTAAGTATTATTATAAAGTACACGGGCATCTTTTCATATTCTTTACCATATATTGCAAATGGTATTATAAAAATCAAAAAGCTCATAAATATTCTGTATCGTACTTTAGTAAAGTAATACACAACTGAAGTAAAAAAGCCTATCATAAGAATATAAATTGCAATTGTATACCAAAAAGAATATTCAAGAACATCTTGAGGCGTTAGAAACCATATTCCAAAGTTTACCGGATATGATAATTCGCCTATATTGACACAATATTTGACGCTAATCATTCCAATTATAAATATCACGATATAAATTAAAGGCCCTAAATACTTATGTTTTGCTATAAAGTCAAACACTTTAAAAAGTCCCGCTGATATAAAAAAAGCTATTATGCCATATAAAGCTGTATTGCTGCTGTTATAATGGTACATTACAGCAGTTATAAGTAAGGCAGCATATATGAGTACACTGTCTCCGAAAATGCTCAAAAGTATATTTTTTAGTGATTTACTTTCAGTTACATTATTGTTCATAGGCATTCAACCAACTTAAAATTATTATCGTCATCAAGATACCAAGTTTTACATATACAGCCACTTACTGCCGAATTTATATCAGCAACAATTACAGCAGAATTTTCAGGATTTTGATTTGAATTTAACTTACTAATTAAACTGTCATCCATGCAAGAAGTTACAGTTATCGTTGCACAAGCCTTGCTACTTGATTTTTCTTCAAAATGAAATTCACCTGACATTGCAGATACAGTAAGAACATCAAATAAAATAGAATTGACTGAATCTTCATTTTCAGCAAGTACCTCACGGTAAACACCTTCAATGTTCTTATATATAAAGCGACAGGCAATTCCTTGATTTATAAAAAGTCTCAATAGCCCAAATGCCGAACAAAATGTTTTTTCTTCTTTACGAATTGACAAAATTGTATCAGAATTTGCTAATCTGCGTAAATCAAAAATAATTGCAGGTTGAACTGAAGAAACTGCTTCATCGAGCCGTACAAGAAGCTTCTCACGTTTCATAGAAGCTTTCCAGTTGACACGGCGAAGTGAATCACCTTCAACATATTCTCTGTGCTCATATCCAGGAGCAGTATTGGCAGAAAAAGCAAGATTAGTTTCTGCTTCTTCTTCATCACTTGTTACAACAAGGTCACTTACAACTCTAAAAAGCTGTGTTGAAGCTGATATTTCAGGAATTTCCGGAACTGAACCTATAATTATTTTATCAGGCAGTGGATTCGTACATTTGATTTTGAAAAATCCCAAAAAATCGCAAAGATACACTGACTCAACCTCAAATTTACCACAGCCTGCATAAAATGCCGTGATTTTATGCTTTATCTTCAACGACTTGATGAAATTTACATCTGTTTTGAAAATGGCTTTATTATTATTGAAAATTTCGTTTGATGCTGTATGAATTTCAACGAAAGAAACAGGAAATCTACAACTTTTAGACAGTTCCAACGAAATTTCAATTTCTGACAGCTTTTTTACATAAGCATCAGAGCTTATTGAAACCTTTACTTTATCTTTGCTGTATAAAGCAAGCAAAAATGACAAAACTGGTGCAGTTAATGAAAAAAATATTAAAATTATTCCCATTTCGCCGTCTACATAAAATGTAAAAATAAACAAAAGAAAGCAGACAGCTAAAAATGAAAAAATCGAAGTTATTAAAGATAATTTATTCTTCATAGAGGTATTTCCGTTGTATCAACAAGATTTTTAACGTAGGCTTCAGATGTCGTATATGCATTTTTTCCTTGTTGCGACAATATTATCCTATGAGACAAAACAGATACTGCAATTGATTTTACGTCTTCTGGAACAACATATTCCCTTTCATATACATATGCCATAGCTTTTGCACCCTTATACAAAGCAATGCTTCCTCTGGGACTGATTCCAAGCACAGTATATCGACTATTTCTTGTTAATGAAACAAGTTTAATAATATAATTTTTAATTTTATCAGCCACTGAAACACGTTTTACTTCATCTCGGAATCTACATACGTCCTGAACGGTCATAACCGGATTTACAATATTGTTTATTGGATTATAATTTTCTGTACGCTCAAGTATGCTAACTTCCTCAAGCTCATCAGGATATCCCATTGAAAGCTTCATAAAAAATCTGTCCATCTGAGCTTCCGGAAGATGATAAGTACCGTACGTTTCAACGGGATTCTGAGTTGCCATAACCATAAACGGAACAGGCAATTTATGGGTAACTCCATCAAGGCTTATCTGATATTCCTCCATTGCTTCGAGCAACGCAGACTGAACCTTTGGAGACGCTCTGTTAATTTCATCTGCAAGAAGAAAATTGCACATTGCAGCTCCGTCATGATAGACAAATTCACCTGTTCTGCGGTCAATTCCCGTAAATCCTGTAATATCGGAGGGCATTACATCAGGAGTAAGCTGTATCCTATTAAATTTTCCTCCTATTGAACGTGAAAGTGCAGTAAGTAACTGCGTTTTACCAACACCAGGAACATCCTCAAGCAATATATGGCCTTCACATAATAATGCAATTATAATTTTGTTTACTGTATCGTCTTTTCCAACGATTACTTTGGCAATGGAATCTTTTAAAATCGTAACATTATTGTTCATTTATTGGTACAATCCTCCAGTCAAAATAAACTACAGGAATATTATAACATAAATAATTATTCACTTCAAGTCTTTATCAAGATTTCTTTCAAATAGCGAGTTTATTTTATATACAGACTTTATTTCAAATTTTGTAAATGTTAACTGTGTATATAAAAAAACTGTTGGCTTTGTACAAAAGTACAAAACCAACAGAAAAATAAATTATTCTTTAACACCACCGAGTGAAACACCGGCAATAATAAATTTAGACAAGCATATATAAGCAATGACAATTGGTATAATCGAAATTGCAATTGCAGTATAAACAACACCATAATCTATTTTGTCACTTGCCATAAGAGCAGCGGTCATCATTGGAAGTGTTCTCTTCTTAACACCTACAGAAAGAAGAATCATCTGCGGTGTATACAAGTTGTTCCAGTTTGCAATGAATGCAAAGATTGCCTGTACTGCTATAGCAGGTTTCATCATTGGAATAGCAATTCTAAGGAATGTTCCGAATTCACCTGAACCATCAATTCTTGCGGCTTCTACTATTTCCAACGGGAATGATGACTTCATGTAAGAACGCATGAAGAATACTACCGCCGGTGCAGCAACTGCTGGAATAATCAAAGGCCATTTTGTATTATGAAGATTTAAATCGATCATAAAGCTAAGGAATCCGGCACCTGTAACCTGTACAGGAACCATCATTACCAAAAGAATAATTGTGTACGAAATTTCTTTGAGTTTAAAGTCATAAACTTGAATACCATAAGCTGTCAATGCTGAAAAAAATACAGTAAGGAAAGTGGCAGAAATAGTTACAATAGCACTATTTAGATAACCATAACCTACGT
>JALCDN010000077.1 GCA_022641595.1 Ruminococcus sp.
TAGTTGGGGTAACATCATTTTTATCCGTTCTTCCATAATACTTTTACCTCACTTTTTACTTGATAAAAATATTATAACATATTTTGCTTAGATAGTCATGTTATTATTTCATAAGTCCTAATATGAACTCGTAATGTTACCCATGAAACTTTTAGCTTAAAAATGTATCAAGAATATGCATGATATCTCCATGTTGTGTGCAATGTTATTAATAACATTGATAACAACCAAAATAAAATTTTAAGGAGAAATTTTCATGGAACAAAAGTTTTTCAAAAAAGGCATAGCATTTCTTGTTTCTGCAATCATGCTCTCAGGCACAGCAACAACTGTTTTCGCTGACTCAGCTTCTTCTGATGTGTCCACGAATTCTCAAATTACTGAAGCAGAACTTATTGACATAGGTAATCAGTATGTTTTCGTTAATGATGAAGGGAACATAGCATTGAATTTGCCTCAGACTTCGGTACAAGAAATTGGTAAAGAAAACTATCAGGCAATACAGGATGGAATTTCATCAATTAATGATTTAATTGAATCTGGTATGCTTGAAACAACTGAAAACGGCACAATCTATGAATCGAATGACGACGAATTAGTTGTACAAGGTGGAAACGTTGATAAAGTCACTTATCACTGGTGGGGTGTTAGAAGATATGCTAATAATACGAATACAAATGCACTAGTCAACAAATTTAATACCACAAGTAATGGTGCATGGATCGTTTGTGGCGGCTCAGCATCAGGGGCTGCAATATTTCCTGCATCTGCACCAATTACTGGACTTATAAGTGGTCTAACTGGTATGGCTGCTGGATATTGGGGACTTTTAGCAACAAGAATTTCTGCAAATAACCATGGTAAAGGTGTAATAATAGATTTAACTTGGGTTCTTGTATTTAATATTAAACCACAATAAATCATGAACAAAGGATGAGCACCGTTCTTATGAACACCTCGTTTTGTGGACTACGGAGAGGAGGAAGCTTCTTAATAGAAGCAAAGTTACA
This sequence comes from Ruminococcus sp., assembly GCA_022641595.1. Lineage (GTDB taxonomy): Bacteria > Bacillota > Clostridia > Oscillospirales > Ruminococcaceae > Ruminococcus. The sequence continues at coordinate 1,011 of JALCDN010000077.1, forward strand.
AATATGACAAGTATTATCAATTTCCTTGGCCCGATTTTTAAGTGGATTGCATTAATATGCCTTGTGGGTTTTATAGTCACGGGTTTAATACATAAAAAAAATCCAGATTTCAAATTCAGTAAAGCGATTCTCATTGGTATTGCCATAATAGGAATTGTTGCATTATTGATAGTAACAATATCTATTCTTACATCCACTTAAGTGAATAATTAAAGCAATAAATTATTCATTAAAAACTTTTGTTAAAAGCAGAGATTAAACTATTTCTCTGCTTTTAACTTTGATATGGAGTAATCTACATGAAAAAGTCTAAAACGTTGTTTTTATACCTAATCTGTTTTTTTACAATAACAATGCTTTTCTCCTCGTGTTCAAAGAAAAATTCTGATGATAACAGCAACTGGTATCTAAATTCAATTAGTGTTAATAAGCTTTGGAACTATTCTAAAGGTGACAGTCAAACCATTGCTTTTATTGATACCGGATTATCAGAAGAATATCAGAAATATCTAAATAATAGGATAGTGTACAAGTACAATGTTGTTTCAAAAAATGATAATGTAACAGATAATCATGGTCATGGTACTGAAATGGTGAGTGTTGTCGCTGGCAATAGTAATTATGGGATAACTGGTATAGCTGAAAATGCAAAAATTATGATTATAAAGGCAGTTGATGACGAGGGAAAAACTACAGGTGCACATTTAGCAGATGCCATTGATTGTGCAATTAATCATAATGCAACCATAATAAATATTAGCTTAGGTGGATATAAGAGTTTTGATAATGTAATAGCTAAAATCAAAACTGCCGTTTCAAAAAATATAACCGTAGTTGCAGCAGCCGGTGATTACGGCAATAAAGATTTATTGTTTCCTGCAAACATAGATAATGTTATTTCTGTTGAAGGTAAAACTAAAGAAAATAAGATATGGGAAAATTCAAACACATCTGATAGTTGTGTATTTGCTTTTCCTGCAACCGAGATTAATGTATTATCTATTTCAACGGATAATTCCATGAAAAAAAATACTGTTTCAGGAACATCTGAATCCTCTGCACTGGCAAGCGGCTATATTGCAATTATAAAAGACTATGCTTCTTCAAAAAGCATTCCGCTCACAAACCAACAGATAATTGAATTTTTAAAAGGAACAAATTCATTATCTGAAAAAAGTGATTATTTATATCCTCTTAATCAATTAGAGAAATAGGCATTTATTTTATTATAATTATACTGTATTGTGACCATTGCTTTTATTCGGCAATGGTCATTTTGCTTATTTCGTTTGAGGTGTGCAGCCGGCAAGAGTTTCGCATCACAGTGAATCCATGAAAATTGCTTTTCTTTAATCTTCTCAAAATAGCTTTCCCAACAAAATTTACTCATTAAAAACTTCCCCCTAATCTCCAGTGCAAAATCCATCAACTTCTGAAATTCAGCGCAGATTATCTTTATTTCCAGATCAACTTAATGTAGAAATAATCACTGTCTTTAATCAACAATGCTCCAGAGGATGGTTGACGTTAATTTTGCAAAATACACTTCCGAATGGAACATTGACGGCAAGAATGTTGACAGAAACAATGTTATGGCGAATATGACCTTTGGAACATCAAGAAAAAATGCCTACTCTATTCTTGAAGATACCCTTAATCTTCGTGATGCTCGTGTTTATGACAGAGTTGAACAGCCTGACGGAAAAGTAACTTCTGTTCTTAACAAGAAAGAAACTATGCTTGCACAGGAAAAACAGGAGGCACTTAAAAACGCCTTCAAGGACTGGATTTTCAAAGAGCCTGAACGCAGAGAAAAGCTTGTTGAGAAGTACAATATCCTGTTCAACAGTATGAAACCGAGAGAATACGACGGAAGTCACATCAATTTTGTCGGAATAAACCCCGAAATCACGCTGAGAGAACATCAGCTAAACGCCATTGCTCACACGATGTACGGCGGTAATACGCTGCTTGCACACGAGGTGGGTGCAGGCAAAACCTACGAAATGGTAGCTTCGGCTATGGAAAGCAAGCGACTTGGATTATGTAACAAGTCGCTTTTTGTTGTCCCTAATCATCTGACAGAGCAGATGGGCAGCGAATTTCTACGTCTGTATCCGTCAGCAAATATCCTAGTCGCAACAAAGAAAGACTTTGAAGCAAAGAACCGAAAAAGGCTGTGTGCGAAGATTGCCACAGGCGATTATGATGCAGTCATTATCGGTCATTCACAGCTTGAGAAAATCCCCGTATCACAGGAAAGACAGGAACGTATGCTCCGAAAACAGATAAGTGAACTCACAGAGGGCATTTCGTCAATCGGTAAGCGTTCGGGACAGAATTTCACGGTAAAACAGCTTGAAAAGACAAAGCGAACGCTTGAAACCAAGCTCAAAAAGCTTGTTGACAGTCCGCAGCGTGATGATACAGTCACATTTGAGGAATTGGGTGTTGATAAGATGTTCGTCGATGAGGCGCATAATTTCAAGAACCTGTTTCTCTACACGAAAATGCGTAATGTAGCAGGTGTTCAGCAGACAGAAGCACAGAAGTCCACAGACCTCTATATGAAATGTCAGTACCTTGATGAGCTGACAGGTGGCAGAGGTGTAGTATTTGCCACAGGAACTCCCGTTTCAAACTCAATGACCGAGCTTTATACAATGCAGCGTTATTTGCAGTCGGATAAGCTCAAGCAGATGGGACTTTCAAACTTTGATGCTTGGGCGGCAAACTTCGGAGAAACAGTTACAGCTATCGAATTAGCACCGGAAGGAACGGGATACAGAGCAAAGACACGCTTTGCAAAATTCTTCAATCTTCCCGAACTGATGAACATTTTCCGTGATGTAGCGGACATAAAGACATCGGATATGCTGAATTTGCCTGTTCCGGAAGCGCATTATCACAATGTTGTGGTACAGCCGACTGAAATGCAGAAAGAAATGGTTTCCGAGCTTTCAGAGAGAGCAAAGCTTATTCACGAAAAGCTTGTTGCTCCCGAAGAAGATAATATGCTCAAAGTAACGTCGGACGGACGTAAAATAGGACTTGACCAGAGAATGATGAACCCGCTATTACCCGATGAAGCAGGCACTAAAGTCAATGTATGCCTTGAAAACGTCCACAGGATATGGGAAGAAACCGCTGACAGAAAATCGGCACAGCTTGTATTCTGCGACTTTTCCACTCCGAAAAGCGACGGTTCATTCAATCTTTACGATGACCTGAGAGGAAAGCTTGTCGCAAAGGGCGTTCCGAAAGAGGAAATCGCCTTTATTCACGAAGCCGATACCGAGCAGAAGAAAAAAGACCTGTTCGCAAAGGTACGAAAAGGTCAGGTGCGTGTATTGATTGGCTCAACCGCAAAGATGGGCGCAGGAACAAACGTGCAGGATAAGCTGAAAGCTCTCCACGACCTTGATTGCCCTTGGCGTCCCGCTGATTTGGAGCAGCGACACGGCAGAATTATCCGTCAGGGCAATGAAAACAAGGATTTAGGCGGTGTTGACATCTTCCGATATGTTACGGAAGCGACCTTTGACGCATACCTTTATCAGACGATTGAGAACAAGCAGCGTTTCATTTCACAGATTATGTCCTCAAAATCGCCTGTGCGTTCCTGTGAGGACGTTGATGAAGCAACACTCAGCTATGCCGAGGTAAAGGCTCTTTGTGCGGGAAATCCGCTTATTAAGGAGAAAATGGACTTGGATATTTCGGTTTCTAAGTTGAAGGTTCTCAAAGCCAATCACATCAATCAGCAGTATCACCTTGAAGATAACGTCCGTAAAATCTTCCCCGAACGCATTGCAAAGACCGAACAGCGTATTGAGGGATACAAGGGCGACCTTGCTCATTTCAAGGCTCAGCCTGTTATTTCTGAGGGTATTTCACCGATGGTGGTAATGGATAAGACGTACACAGAAAAGGAAGCGGCGGGAGCTGCTATTTTACTTGCCTGCAAGGAAATAAAGCAGAAATCGACGATTGACATCGGCTCTTACAAAGGATTTGATATGTCGCTTTCGTATGACAGCTTTGCAAGTGAGTTTCACCTTGACCTACAGCGTGATATGACCTATTCCGTAACGCTCGGAATGTCCGAAACGGGAAATGTGATGCGTATTGACAATGCTTTGGATTCCATTGAAAAGCTCCTTGAAAACAGCACATCACAGCTTGAAACACTCAATGCTCAGCTTGAAAGTGCAAAATCCGAGCTTGGAAAGCCGTTCCCACACGAAGATGAGCTGAATGAGAAGCTTATCCGTCTGGCAGAGCTTAATTCGGCACTTGATATTGACGGTACGGAGACAGAGAACTCCGAGCTTGCCGTTGCTGACAAAAAGCCCGATATTTCAGCAGATAAGAAACCGTCTATTCACGACAGGCTTAATGCTATCAAGGAAAGGCAGGAAGGAGAAAAGAAGCCGAAGCCACCAAACCCAAATAAGGAGAATGAGCTTTAGGATAAAATGAGCTGTAAACAGGCAGACGAACGGTTATATAGGTAACTCTATTGCCGTTCTCTTTTGCCTGTTCTGACAGCCATTAAATCGAGATTTTCGCCCCGGATTTGTCTATTATATTGTAAAGGTGATGATGAAAGAAAATGCCCAGATTGAGCAAAAAGAAAAAAGAGGAATGGGATTTCTTCCTCAACGATAAAAACCGTATGTGCTATTGTAAAACGTGCCGTGAATGCTCAAATGACTGCAAGCAGAGCTTTCGCTCAGTAATATGTTATTGTAATTTGTTCAGGTCACGGAAATGTAAATGAATACGCCCTCTCGGCTGCCACAGAAATGTGGTGGTCGGGAGGGCGTTTTTTTATTTTATAGTTCCGAACCAAACTCAGTGATTATTTCATCGCTGTTTCTATTGGTGATGGGTTTTCCTGTTGCAGAGCCAATCAAATCAAGTATTTTGGCAGCTCTCTTAATAAAATAGCTGTCAAAATTATCACTTCTAATATCTTCTGTACTGATAAGGTGGGATGATAAGTATATATCAAGATTATCAGGGTGAACTTGATTTTTATCTTCAATTTTCTTTATATATGCACTTGGTGAAACGCCTCCGATTTCACGGTTGGTTGAATAAGTAATTGGTGTTTTATTAATAATTGAGTTCCATTTTTCTTTTGGATATCCTTGCTTTGTGCAATAATCCTGTGGGAAAATATGATGTATATCAATAGAGTCCTTCTTATAAACCGTAAAATCCATATCTTCGCCACTAATAAAATCTTTGCATCCGTTTTTTAGGATTAATGCCATAATTCCTTTATAAGCGGCACTGAGTCTTGTCTGCAAACCTAATAATCTGACTGGGTTAAAATAGCATTCCTTAATTGTCTTAGGCTCATCTTTGTCCGCTTGTATCCAGTCCATTACTCCAACAACATCGTTAACATATCGTGTTTCGTTCGCACTTCCGTACAATTCACCCATAACACCGCACCAATACCATCTTTTAATCTTTTCTTTTACTGTTGATGTTTTCATTTCTTTATCAAGCAATGCACATAAAACAGCAAGAGGTATTAGTTGTGTGGAATAAGGTAAATCTCTGCTCGAAAAAATACGCTCTTCATTTAAAAGTTTACAAGCAATTACAAATCCATTCGACACGACATCAGCATACTGTTGATATTCATCAAGCGATAATTTAAGTACATCTTTTTTCTTACAGCTTACCGCTTTTCCAGTATCCCGAAATCTATGATAATTTGATATGAGCGTTACCGCTAATAGAAAATCAGACTCGGTTACTATGTTCAAGACTTCATCATCAAAATATTTATCTTTTCGATTTTGCCAATCTTCTCTTAATCTGAAACTGTCCATTGCAAATATCGCCGTAACCAATTCAAATACCGTTAATGAAACGCCACCTGTGTTGACCTGTTCAAACACTTGACACACAGCTTCTCTTGGGGTTTCCTTATCTAATGTGATGACTGGGAAGCTGTATTGAAGCATTTTTGCAATGATATTGTTGTAGAACGTATAATACCTGTTTACAACTTCAGCATCGAATTTGTGGTATTGTGTGTATCCTTGTTGCCATTGTTGTGTTCCTATTGTATCAAAAATCAAGTTAACAGGATACATATGTAATGCGAATTCACGTTCCTGAGTGGATAAGTCTGTTTTAATTTCCTTTCCAAAGTTTTCAGTAATAAGTTTGTTTTCTGGAATGGAGATTATCCCATCTATGGTATCATTATCGGGATTGGATAAAAAGGCTATGTCAAGATAATAAAAGCGTGTGATTGATTTCTTTTTATCCGTTATTGTTTTTACGGGTCCTTTTTGATACATAGCATTATATATCGAAGTAAGTCTTTGCTGACCATCAAGCACAAGTTCAGACGGTATTGTCTTTGTAACTGGGGCGTTTGCTATTTCTCTGTATTTGAACATTATTTCAGGATTACCATACTCCAAGAACATTGCTGCGCCTATTGGAAAATTTGATATTATACTGGCTATGAGTGCTTTAATTCTATAATCATCCCATACCCAATCACGCTGAAAATCAGGAAGTTGTATTTTGCCATTTTCTATATCATTCATTAATTGCTGAAGATTTTTTTCATTACACCGCATTATATACACCTCTACTCAGAATATTTTTTGAAGTTTTCAGCCTGCTCAAATATCTCTTTAAATACCTCGTCTTTAGGAACAGGTGGATAACCGTTGTCAGCAAGAACAAGAATTAAATCGACTTTAAGCTCTGCTTTTATATCTTCACGTTGTGACCAATCAGTATATTTTGCTTTATCATCGACCACTTTTTTTACTGCACGAGATAATACAATCAACTTGTCATCGGGATATTCAAACTCATATTTCTTGGCTATTGTTGCGAGAATATCATAAAAAGCTTTTTCTTCATAGTCAATTCCCATTTTAACAAATGAATTCTTTTCTTCTTTAAGTTGTGCCAGTAATTGAGATAATTGTTCAGCGACATCATCAAGCACTTCATTTGCATAAGCGGCATCCTTGCGACGATTGTTATATTCATCGACAACGTGCTTCATCCTATCTGTAAATTCAATGCCCTTGATTTTATTAACCTTTTTAAACTCGTCAATTGCCTGTGATAACAAACGCTCAAGCAATTTGATTTTGGTGTTTGGCAACTGAATTCTATTGATTTTATCAATATATTCATCGCTGAAAATATCAACGTTAATATGCTTTCCAGTTTCAAAAAGCTCCTCAATGCCATCTGATTGAATTGCACCCTCAAGCATTTGGCGAACACGTTCATTCATTTGTGCTGTATCAGGAGCATCCCCTTTAGTAAGTTTAAAAAGTATTGAGCGTATTCCCTGATAAAAACCAATATACTCTCGTTCAGTATCTGAGATACTTGCATCTGAACTACAAAGATTGAATGCCTGTTTTAGCCGCTTTACAGCAGCCATAAACCTCAATTCCATTTCTTCTGAAAGCTGAACGTATTCTACTCCACGTTTCAAACATTCGAGCTGTTCTTTAGGTGAACCATAGAAATAGTCGTGTGAATTAAAGTTGCACATTATCTGTGATAACACTTCCAACTGGTCTTTTACAATAATGACAGATTGCTCAACGCCTTCAAATTCGTCGCTTTTGTAGTTGGTATACTTCTTAAGAGCAACATTCATATTGTTCTTAATGCCGATGTAGTCAACGATTAATCCCTTATCTTTGCCTTCATAAACTCGATTTACACGAGATATAGTCTGAATAAGGCTGTGCTGTTGTATTGGTTTATCAATGTAGATTGTATCAAGACACGGAACATCAAATCCTGTCAGCCACATATCTACGACTATAGCAATCTTGAAATTTGATTTGATGTTTTTGAACTGTCTGTCAAGCTCTTTACGATATTCATTCGTTCCAAGCATATCATACAATTCTTTTACATCATCTTTGCTTCTTGTCATTACCATTTGAAGCTTTTCCATTGGCTTCAGTTCTTTTTTATCTGATTCAGACAGTATCGCACCATCATCACATATCTTTTTTACTGCCCAGTCAGGTCGCAACTCAATGAGTATCTTATAAAAATCATATGCAATATAGCGATTTGAGCATACAAACATTGCTTTCCCAGCAACTGTTGCTTTTTCAGCAATTCTTGTTTCATAATGGTTAATAAAATCATTCGCAACAGCTCTCAATCTGTCAGGGTCGCCAATAATAACATCGAGTTTTGCAACTGCTTTTTGACTTTCCTCAATTTGATAGTCATTTGTACCCTCATCAGCGCATTGAGCATAATACTTCTCAATTTCCTGAATGCGGTCTTGATTTAAAGTTACTTTTGCTGCACGTCCATCATATACAAGATTAACGGTAATTCCGTCTTTTACCGACTCTGTCATCGTATATGCGTCAACTACATCGCCAAAGACTTCAATAGTTCCGTCTATTGGCGTACCTGTAAAGCCAACGTAAGTAGCGTTAGGCAACGAGTCGTGAAGATACTTTGCAAAGCCATACTTCTTCTCTACGCCCTTATCAGTTATTTTAACCTTTTGGTTCAAATTGATTTGTGAACGATGAGCTTCATCGGAAATACAGATTACGTTGCAACGGTCTGTCAATAAATCCAGTCCCTCTGAAAACTTTTGAATTGTAGTAAGGAATACGCCTCCACTTGTAATGCCTGTTAATGCTTCTTTCAATTCATCACGAGAGCCTATATCAATAATTTTGTTATCACCAATAAAATTCTTTGAACTCAGGAAGTTTTCTGACAATTGGTCATCTAGGTCTGTTCTATCAGTAATAACGATAATCGTCGGACTTAGAAAATACTTAGGACTTGTGAAATAATAAGATGATGATTTTAATTTGGGATAATCCTATAATTCCATAATTCAAAAGGCTTAATTTTATTAATCGCAATTGATTCAAAGTCTTCATCAGAGACCTTTTTTGCA
>JALCDN010000078.1 GCA_022641595.1 Ruminococcus sp.
CATATACCAATGATACAAATTTATTCTTTAACAAAATAGTATTTCCTGATGACCGTGAATATGTTCTGAACATTATAAAAAATGTTTCTTCAGACACAGGTTTCGAGGAATTTAGCCACAGAATATTGAGAAAAGACGGTCAAACTGCGTATCTTAGCGGTACTGTCAGCAAAATCACAAACAACAACGGTGAAACAATTTATCAGGTCGTTTATAACGATGAAACTAAGCTGCGTCAAACCCTTGCTGCATTAAGACAAAGTGAACAAAGTTTTGCTGCTGCAATAAAACACTCAGGTGTGAATTACTGGGAATATGATATCGTAAATGACTGCGCTTATTTAGGCAAAAAAACTGTTGTTGAATATAACGTCACTGAAACATTGAATAACTTTCCCGACAGTTGGATCGCTATGGGGTATATTCATCCGGATGACGTTGACGAATACAGACGTATGACTTTTCTTGTTAAAAATGGTGTGCCTTATGTTGAATGGAATGGCAGAATTAAAGACCTTGAAAAACAAGTCTACATATGGCGCAAAATTCAGTATACAACTATTTTCGACAATAACAATTCTCCTATAAAGGCTATTGCCACAGCACAAAATATTGACTCATACAAGGAACTCGAAAGCAGATTCATTCAGACACTTGTTCAAAATGACATCTCTGCTTGGGACTACGATATAAAACAGCACGGCATTCTTGATCTCAACGAAACAAGCGAAATTACTGACTACATAACATCAGATAAAGGTGAATTTAATGCCGAAAATATTCATCCGGACTATATTGATACATACCGCAATATGTATAAAAAAATTTTCGATGGCGAAAAATTAATTACAGACAAATTGAAAAGCTGGGTTGCAGAAAAAGATGAGTATCGTTGGTTTGAACTTGTATTTTCTGTTGTTTGCGACAGTGATGGTGCTCTTACAAGAGTGCTTTGCACAGCTCACGACATTACTACAATTAAACTTCTTGAACAACAATATCACGATGAAATTGAATATAGAAAAAGTATGCTTTCCTCAACTTCAATTATTTCAAGCAGCCGATTGAATCTTACTAAAAACTGCGTTGAGGAAATAAACGGCATAGACCATCAATCAACTCTTAATGATTTCAGCACGCTAACCAACTATCGTGAAAGAATGGGCATTTTTCTTGACGATATTGAAATTTCAGATGAGGATAATGAACAGCTCTCCCCTGCTCACCTGTTAAAACTTTCTGAACGTGGTATCAACAATATAAGCAAGGAATTTACAGCAAAAGGTAAATTTACCGACAGGCTTATGCGTGTCAAAGTCGATTGCAGAATACTCAGGCGGCCAGGTAACGGCGACGTTATCGCTTTCTTCTATAACCGAGATGATACTATTGAATACATACGCCTTCGTACTACAGAAGCAGTGCTGAAATATGATTACGATTTTGCAGGTATGGTTATGCTTGCAAATAAATATGTATACTTTATGGGTAAAAGTATATATGGTGATGAACTCGGAACTGAAGAAACAGAATATGATGTGAAAATTATAAGTTACATCAAACGTCATGCTGCCGCTCCAAAAACTGACCATATTCTTAAAGCTTTAAGCCTTAAAACTATTATTGACAAGCTCGAAAAAAAGAAAGTTTACACTTATGATGTTGATATTAAGGACAATAATGCCGTTATAAGAAGAAAACAGTTCAGATTTGCCTACACTGATGCAAAAAAGGATATGATTGTAATTACTTGCGTTGACATCGAGGAAATCGTTGAAGAAGAAAAACGCAAACAAACTCAGCTTCAACTTGCAAAGGAACAAGCAGAACGTGCAAATAACGCAAAATCTGAATTTCTTGCTAATGTAAGCCATGATATGCGTACCCCTCTTAATGGAACTATTGGCTTTACAAATCTTGCATTACAATCAGACAATATTAAAGAAATTAAGGATTATCTTGGAAAAATAAATGAATCAGGTGCGATATTACTCCAACTTATAAACGATACCCTTGACCTTAGCAAATTTGAAAAACATAAGCTTACTCTGCAACCTCAAGTTATAAAGGCTGATGAACTTATCGAAAGCGTAGTTTCTTCTGTACAGCCAAGTGCTGCACAGAAAAATATAAAATTCTCTATTGATACGAGTAAATCGCACCTGAATTTTATTCTTGCTGATAAGCTTCGTGTTCAACAAATATTTATCAACCTTTTATCAAATGCAATTAAATTCACACCGAACGGCGGTTGCGTTGAACTCATTATTGAATGCCTTGATAAACCACATATGGGCAATAATTGCAGAATTACCGTAAAAGACAACGGCATAGGCATTAATGAAAATTTTCTTCCAAAGCTATTTGAACCTTTTGCTCAGGACGATAATGCAGCCGACATTAAAGCAGCCGGAACAGGTCTCGGTCTTTCAATAGTAAAAGAACTTGTTGACCTTATGAACGGAAAAATCTATGTTCAAAGTAAACGCAATGAAGGAACTACTTTTGATGTCTACCTGTATTTTGAAATCGTTGACCATCAGGAAAATAAAAATAAAGAAAATGATTACAATTCAAAAAGCCTTGCAGGATGCAAAATTCTTATGTGTGAAGACCAGATGCTCAATACGGTCCTTGCAAAACGTATACTCGAAAATGAAAAGATGACTGTCACTTGTGCTTCAAATGGTCTTGAAGGTCTTGATCTATTTTCTTCCTCAAAAGAAGGCGAATTTGACGCAATTCTTATGGACATTCGTATGCCGATAATGAATGGAATTGAAGCTGCCGAATCAATAAGAAGCCTTAACAGAAAAGATGCAAAAACCATTCCTATTATCGCTATGACTGCAAATGCTTTTGACGATGATATAAAGCAAACTAGTGCTGCCGGCATGAACGAACATCTTGCAAAACCAATAAACGTAAATCTACTCTACAGTACTCTCAGAAAATATATCGGAAAATCTAATGATGATACGCTAAAGACAAAATGAAATCATTTACGAACTCGTCTCTATATTGCTACTGTATTAAAGCAGTATTGTTATTACCTGACAAGGTTAACAATACTGCTTATTTTATTAGAATAAATTTCTTTTAAAAAAATTCAAAAAAATTTTGATTTTCTATTGACTTTTTAGCTTTAAAGTCGTATAATTTAAAGCATAAAAGCATTAAATTGAAAGGATGATTATTTATGATTATTGTTTGCAAAAATACTGCTCCTCAGGCTAAAATTGATAAGCTTGTAAAAGAACTTGAGGCTCAGGGACTTCAGACTCATTGCAGTACAGGTGCTCTTTCTACTATAATCGGTATCGTTGGAGACACCTCAAAGCTCGATATCGAAGCACTTCAAGCTATTGATATCGCTGAAAATGTTCAGAGAGTTTCAGAACCTTATAAACTCGTAAATCGTAAATTTCACACAGATGATACTGTTGTAGATGTCAATGGCACAAAAATCGGTGGAGGTTATTTTGGTGTTATAGCCGGCCCATGTTCTATCGAAAGTGAAGAACAGATAGTCGGTTGTGCAAAATCAGTTAAAGCCGCAGGTGCAAACTTTTTAAGAGGCGGTGCTTTTAAGCCAAGAACTTCCCCTTATGCTTTCAGAGGTCTTAAAGCAAGAGGTCTTGAGCTTCTTCTGACAGCTAAAAAAGAAACAGGTCTGCCTATTGTAACCGAACTTATGGGCCTTGAACACCTTGACCTTTTCAATGACGTTGACGTTATTCAGATAGGTGCAAGAAATATGCAAAATTTTGAAATGCTTGCTGAACTTGGTCATTGCAATAAACCAATCCTTCTTAAAAGAGGTCTCGCAAATACTATCGAGGAATGGCTTATGAGTGCTGAGTACATTATGTCTGGCGGAAATAATAATGTTATCCTTTGCGAAAGAGGCATCAGAACATTTGAAACAGCTACAAGAAATACGTTCGATGTTAGTGCTGCACCACTTATTCATAAGCTTACACATTTGCCTATTGTTATGGATCCAAGCCACGCTACAGGAAAATCATGGCTTATTAAGCCACTTGCAAAGGCTTCAGTAAGTGCAGGTGCTGACGGTCTTATGATCGAGGTTCACCCTAATCCGGAAAAAGCACTTTGCGATGGTGCTCAATCAGTAACACCTGAAGCTTTTGCTGACATTATGGACGATGTAAAAATGCTATGCCACTTTGAACACAAAATGTTTTAATGCGGAGGTTACTTTTAAATGAATATATTTGTTGTCGGTCTCGGTCTTATAGGTGGTTCCGTATGCAAGGCTCTTAAAAAATATACAAATCACACTGTTATCGGTTCGGACTCCGACAAAAATGTTGAAACGCTTGCCATAAGTGAACACAGCATTGACAGGATTTCTGACGAAAATTATGCTGACATAGACCTTGTAATTATATGTCTTTATCCACAAGCTACAGAGAAGCTGTTTTTACATATTGCAGATAAACTTTCATCAAAAGCAGTAATTACAGATGTATGTGGCATTAAAGGTGACTTTGCACTGAGAATGCATAAGATTGCCTTAGAGCATAATCTTAATTACGTTGGTATACACCCTATGGCTGGAAAAGAAGTTGGTGGCTACTTAAATAGTTCAGCTGATTTATTTAATAATGCAAATTTTATAATAACGCCTTTTAACGATAGCAAAACATATGTTATTGAACTTCTTAAAAATATTTCATACGAAATTGGTGCCAAGAAGATCGTTATTACAACTACCTCAGAACATGACAAAATAATTGCATATACATCGCAACTTGCACACATAGTTTCAAGTGCATATGTTAAAAGTCCGGTTCTTGAAAAAGAATGTGGTTTCAGTGGCGGAAGTTTTCAGGATATGACAAGAATAGCAACAATGAATGAGACAATGTGGTCTTCACTTTTTATTCAAAATCGTGAAAATCTCCTTAATGAGCTTGACTTGCTTATTGATAATCTCAGTCAATACAGAAATGCCCTCGCTGATTCAGACGAAGACAAGCTCTCATCTCTTATAAAACAAGGTCGACTTCTAAAAGAGAAAAATATTCAGAATCGTATTGGTCAGCCAAATTAATTTATGAAAACAAGTCCTTAAATAATAATGGCACCCCTTAAAAACTTCTTTCTTACGAAACAGAGTTTTAGGGGTGCCATTATTAATATATTCTTATAACAAGTTATTTCTATATTGCCGGAATGAAATGATGCTGTGTAATAAAACTTGACACATATGAACAAGACAAAGTATAATAAAAAAAGAATGGGAGTGTCATGAATGAGTACAGAAAGAAAATACGATGATGAATTCAAAAAGCAAGCAGTAAAATTGGCAAAAGAAGTAGAAACAATAGCGGCTGTTGCAGAACTGTGTGTTACCAAAAGCACTTTATTGGCATGGGTACGCAATGCAAATAATGGCTTGATAGATATGGGTTCCGGTACACGTACATCGGAAGAATCGCTTAACCTTGCACAGCACCTTCTATGCAGCCATTCATAAGAAATTCTTTGACTTTTCCTTCCTCATAAAGCTGATTAAGAGATATTGATAACATTGTTCCGTCTTTAGCTGTCAATTCATAGATATCAAGAAGATAATATTTGTAATTCATTGTATATTTATCGCTGTTCCTTGAAACAGTGCATACTAAACCGCCAAGAGCTTCACCGACTGTATTCTGCCAGCCAAGGTGTTCATTGTTATAGTATTTGGCATCAGTATGCGGCTTTTCTATATTTTTTTACGTATTGCTTATTTGCTCTTTTACTATTCTCCCATCTTCTATGTTGATAACTCTATCAGCATATTTAGCTATATCAGAGTCATGGGTTATCATTATCAGAGTATGCCCATACTCTTTTACACCGTTGATAAGGAGATTTAGGACATCTTCACTAATTGCAGAATCAAGATTTCCCGTAGGCTCATCTGCAAGCACAATCTTAGGCTTATTGGCAAGTGCTCTTGCTATCGCAACTCTTTGTTGCTGTCCACCTGAAAGCTGATTTGGAAATGATTTTTCCTTGCCGTCAAGTCCGAGTTGCTTTATAACATTTGCAATATACTTGTCATCTATCTTTGCTCCGCTTATATTTACGGGGAATATGATGTTTTCATACACATTTAGTACGGGAATGAGATTGTATGACTGAAAAACAAAGCCTATTTTCCTGCATCTGAAATTCGACATAATTTTATCATCGGCATCTTTATAATCAAATCCGTCTACTGATACTTCGCCATTATCATAGCTATCAAGACCTCCGATTATATTAAGAAGAGTGCTTTTCCCCGAACCACTTTTACCTAAAATAACCGTGAATTTTCCTTCTTCAAATTCCAAATCAATATCTTTTAGGGCATGAAAGGGTTCATTTTCTGTTTTGTAGTATTTATTCAATTTTGTTATCTTAATAGCACTCACAATCATTACTCCTTTTCATCTATCATTTCAATAATTGTATTCTTTGTAGTTGCTCTTATGTTAAAATATGCAAAAATTTCTATTGCGCCTATAAACACCAGATTTACAAGTAGATAAGCTATTATTGATATTCTTATTTCATCAAATAGAATGAATGATAAATAAGCATTTACTATCAGCGAAAGAGGTAAGCTTATTGAAACGGCTATCAATGTGAGCATGAGATTTTCATGACATGCTACAGTCCATAAGTTTTTTAGTGAAAGTCCCATAGCACGCATAACTCCGTACTCTGCTTTCTTGCTTGCCATATTTTCTTTAATCGTATTGCGGATTATCATAAAGCTGAGAATAATTGTTGCTATGACGATATATACGGCTATGATTATCATGCCGAGAAGTTGTGACTCAGCATCACTTTGCCCGTCATGAAGATTGGTGACATACACTGTATCTTCCGAAAATGGTATCTTCATAAGTTCAGACAATGTGCTGTCTGTTTTAACAAGAAATGCACAGTAGCCTGCATCTGTCATGCAATTGCTTTCTGCCATTTTTTCATTAATAATCAGAGTGTTCTCAGCATGGAAAACGGCATAATTCAGATTGCTTGCATTATTCAGTTTGACATTAGGTTTTATCATAAATGATTTGCTGTTTTCAGTTGAATGTATACTGAATTCTTCATCTTCGTATTCAGTTTCTGATATAAATACAGCGAAAGGCTGAGATGGGTCATATTTAATATCGTTTATTTTGGCAAACTTTTGCCACAACTCGTCGTCATACAGCAATATTTGAAGTAGAGAATCTGTTTTATCCCATTTATATTCGTCAAGACATTTTTCTGAATAAATCTTGTCAATATTATCCATAGACCTAAGTAGATTCAAATCTTCTTCGGAAAAATAGCGGTGATTGCTTGTAACATTCGTAATATCCGCCTGAATAGAGTAATCACTAAACTCAGCTGCACTCTTTATTGAATTGAAGCCTATTACTGCAAAGACATTGCTAATTACCAAACAAAGAATAAAGCTTACAATCAAAGTAACAGTCTGTATCACACTCTTTGCAGAATTTCTTTTCAAATTACGCAGGGCAATATTGAAAAGCAGATTTTTGGAAGTGAAGTTCTTTGTTTTCTCCGAAAGTATCTTCTTTGGTACGTTAAACGACCTAATATTGATTGGATTTGTCTTTTTAATCCTAAGTATCAGCTTTATGCAGGCAAGAAAAGCTGAAAGCTGAGTGAGAAGATATGTTATAATATAAGTAAATATACTTTGGTTTACCTTCATTTTCGCAGCTGTACTAAAAAGTGCAGACATTATTTTTTCAGCAATAGCAAGATTCAGCAACGCACCTGCTGTCATTCCTATCAATGCTCCTATAGATACAAGTATAAACTGCTCTATCATAACAAAACTGATAAGCTGCTTGTTGTTTAACCCTATACATCGCATAGTGCCGAACACATTTATCTTGCGGATAAAGCTTAGACTTATTGTGCTATATACAAATATTGTAAGGCATATTGCAATTATAAAAGATAATAGAAATATAGATAGTGCCACACTTTCAAATGAGCCTTTATCAGCATAATTTGTCACTTTTTCGTCATTGTAGATTAGCTGTTCATGGTTGAAATATCTTGTATCCTCAACAGAGCCATCAGCCACAATTTTTTCTATTGCACAAATCGCTTTATATGCTTTCTCTTCGTTATAGTTTTCCTCTTCCGATTCAACTGATATAGAATTTGACTTGCTGCAATTCAAATTATTTTCGGAATAAATATCAGCTGCTGTTTTAAGGTTAGTAAAAAAGAAATTTCCGGTATCAGCAACGTCTTTTATTATGCCGCATACCGTAAACGTTCTGCTCACATTAAGAGTTGTCTCATCAATTTCATTGGTCATTGTAAAGTCAAATGTAAGTGTATCGCCTATTTTAAGTTCTGGATTAAGTACAGAATAGCTCTCTTCGATACACATTTGATTTTCAAATTCTGGGTATTTTCCACTTAGAAGAGATGTTTTCTTAAAGTAGCCAAGGTCTCCATCATAGCCCATGATAACAGATGATTTTGAATTATCATAATACATATCTCCGACAAAAATAGTTGATAAAAATCTGTCTGGTTTGTCTTCTTCCATGCTTTTGAATTGTTCGTTTATCTCAGTCAGTTCATCATAGCTAAGGTCAACAACATAAAAATCCTGTGGTGCCCCCGAGTTTACAAATGATTTGAAAGAAGCCATATAACTCGTGCTTATCTGTATCATGCTGAACATCAACATCGTTGAGATAGCGATTCCGATAACTGCTCCTATACTGTATTTTTTATTTCTCAGTATATATCTATAGACTATTTTAAACATATTTCACCTCTTTCCAGATGCAAACCTTTTTGCAGCTGCTATCATTTTTTTAATTAGTAACTGTACCATAAGAAATATTACACATAGTGTAGCATATTTCACGCATTTTGTCAAGAACTTTTATATTTTTTACATGATGCTGTATAATATAGCTTGACACATATCAACAAAACAAAGTATAATAACTATAAATGAGCACATCAGAAAAATGCACAAAAAATAGAACAACAGCATCAAAAAGAGTTATAATGTAAATACTACAATACATTGACTCAAAGGAGCGTTGCCATATGAATATAAGTATACACGATTCCGCGGAAATTTGCAAAAAGTTAGAAGAAAATAATTTGATAAAAGAGAAAACAGGATTTATCTTTCCTGAATTCTTTTTCAGTGTGAGAGCCATGTACATACGATTTCTGCCATATGTATCGTTATGCTTATCCTCACTATGAATCTTCATCATCTCATCTGCAAGAGATTGATATTTCCAAGGACCATTCTTGTGGATGATGTAGTCGTAAAATGCCTGTCTGCTGACTTCTAAAGCTTTACAGTAAAAGCTGATTCTGCCCTTGACCTTACCGTCATCAGTCTTTATGGCAATGTATCTCATACATTCTTCTTTGCCGACTTCCGACGGTTTGCGGCGAAAAAAGCGGATGCTTCCTCCAAAAATTCATTTAGTTCTTCAAGCTCTCTGTTCTTCTTCTCAAGCTCTTTTATGTGTTTATTTGCGACTTGGAGCTGCTGTGCAAGGTTAAGCGATTCTTCCGATGTACGTGTACCGGAACCAGTATCTATCAATCCATTATTTGCATTGCGTACCCATGCCAATAAAGTGCTTTTGGGAACACACATTTCTGCAACAGCCGCCCTTGTTCCATAATGTCATTAAGCTAAGAAAACAGCGCATAAAAACAGTAGTATGTAATGAAAAAGAGCATACTGCTGTTTTTAAAAAATGAAATTAAGTACAACGAAAAGACAGATCAGAAATCTGTCCGAAAAAAGTATTGACACAAACCAAAAGTTATGATAATCTGTAATTAAAGCTGACTGCGGAATGGTAACGAGTTTTTCTGGGAGCGTTACGATCAGGTCTGACAGGG
>JALCDN010000079.1 GCA_022641595.1 Ruminococcus sp.
CGGGCTTAAGTGGCTGAAATCTTTATCTGCCTGCAAATCTCTTACAGAATTATAATTCCCATTTTGTGCATTGTGACGATTTTTCAAATCCCTGCCTACTTTTACTTGACACTTACGAATTTTAAAATTGTATTGTAATTTTAGGGAAAATGTGATATAATTAGACAAAATGTATTAATGGAGGTAGTATGAATAAGAAGGAAAAAGCAATTCTTGCCTGCAAAGAGCTGAAAAAGCTTTATCCTGACGCTTTATGTTCGCTTAATTACTCAAAACCATATGAACTTATGTTTGCAGCAAGATTATCAGCACAATGCACAGACGCACGAGTCAATAAGGTTACAGAAAAGCTCTTTGTGAAATATCCTACTCTTGAATCATTCGCAGATGCAGACCTGAATGAGCTTGAACAGGATGTAAAACAATGCGGCTTTTATCACACAAAAGCCAAAAATCTTAAGGAAATGGCAAATCAACTTATTGTAAATTTCAATGGTGAGCTTCCGTCAACTATGGACGAACTTCTTACGCTTTCAGGAATAGGAAGAAAAACGGCTAATCTCATAATGGGCGATATCTGGAAAAAACCTGCTGTTGTAACTGATACACACTTTATAAGAATTACAGGTCGTATTGGACTTACGGAAAATAAAGAACCTGCTAAAGTGGAAAAGGATCTCGTAATACTTATACCGCCTCAGGAATCTTCGGATTTTTGTCATAGAATAGTGCAGTTTGGACGTGATGTGTGTATTGCAAGAAATCCTCATTGTTCAGTATGCAGTCTGAATTATTTCTGTAAATTTGCAGAGGATAAATAAAATTATTTTTTAGGAGAGTTAAAATGTCAGTTGTATTACCTTATGTAGTATTAATTATTGGCTTTATCATACTTGTAAAAGGTGCGGATATTTTCGTTGAAGGAAGCTGTGCAATCGCAAGAAAATTAAGAATACCTGATATCATTGTTGGACTTACTATCGTAGCTATGGGAACAAGTGCTCCTGAAGCAGCTGTAAGTATAACAGCTGCGATTAAAGGTTCTAACGGTATCGCAATCGGAAATATTGTCGGTTCAAATATTTTCAATCTACTGATAGTTCTTGGTGTCAGTGCAATTATCGTTCCGCTTGCAGTAAATAAATCAATATTTAAACGTGATTTTCCATTTCTTCTTATTACGGCAATTGTACTGCCAATGTTTTGCATTATAGGCAAAAACAGAGTAAGCAGAATTGAGGGCTTGCTATTGCTATGCTTATTTATTATATATATTGCACTTGCAATTCGTGAAGCACTTGCATACAGAAGAAGTGAGCAATCAAAGTCAGATTCACCTGCTTCAATGTCACTGCTAAAAGGCATATTATTTACGCTTGGCGGAGCAGTAGCAGTTGTTCTTGGCGGTGATCTTTCAGTAAATGGTGCAACTGATATCGCTAAGCAATGGGGAGTAAGCGATGCGGTTATCGGACTTACAATAGTCGCAATGGGAACATCATTGCCTGAGCTTGTAACGTCAATTTCAGCTGCAAGAAAAGGCAGCAGTGATATGGCACTTGGTAATGTTGTTGGTTCAAATATTTTCAATGTTCTCTTTATACTTGGAATTACAGCAGTTATAAAGCCGTTTGATGTTGATTTCCAGAGCCTTATGGATCAGCTTATTCTTGTATTTGTGTCAGTTTATGCATTTATATGTGCGTTAACACATAAAAAAATGTCAAGATTTGAAGGAATAACTTTTTCAGTAATTTATATTGCATATACAGTATATGTTTTTATAAGATAGTAAAGCTGTTTATGCACTTTGTCGGAATCGGAGGAAGTTTTATGTTATTTGAATTTTCATTGAGCACACCGTCATCAGGTATGATTGATATAACAGATGAAGTTAGAAATGCTTTAAAGGAAAGCGGTGTAAATGAGGGAATATGTATAGTATACTGTCCTCATACAACCGCAGGAATTACGATAAACGAAAATGCTGACCGTGACGTTGCGTCGGACATTATGCACGGACTTGACATTGCTTTCAGCGAACGTGAAGACTACAAGCACTGTGAAGGCAATTCAGCTGCACATATAAAATCAACAGTTGTCGGAAACGAAAAGACAATTATAATTTCCAAGGGCAGACCGGTTCTCGGTACTTGGCAGGGGATATTTTTCTGTGAATTTGACGGCCCAAGAAGAAGAACATTTTTTGTAAAGGTGATGAATTCACTTTGATAGACGAAAAAATTGAAAAGCTTCAGAAGATAATAGACAATGCCAAAAGAATTGTTTTTTTCGGAGGAGCCGGAGTGTCGACTGAAAGCGGTATTCCTGATTTCAGAAGTGTTGACGGTTTGTATAATCAAAAATATGACTTTCCACCTGAAGAGATACTTAGTCACACTTTCTTTAAGAAAAATACTGCTGAGTTTTACAAATTTTATCGTGACAAAATGCTCGTACTCGATGTGCAGCCAAATGCGGCTCATAGAAAAATTGCCGAACTTGAAAAGTCCGGAAAGCTTATAGGTGTTGTTACACAAAATATTGACGGACTTCATCAGTTGGCAGGCAGCAAAAATGTGTATGAGCTTCACGGAAGTATTCATAGAAATTATTGTGTCAAATGTGGAAAGTTTTACAGTGCAAAGTCAATTTTTGAGTGTACCGGAGTTCCAATGTGCGAATGCGGCGGAATAATTAAGCCTGATGTTGTTCTTTATGAGGAAAGCCTCAACGATAGAGTTGTTGAAGGTGCAATAAGAGCTATAAGCAGTGCCGATTTGCTTATTATAGGTGGAACGTCACTGAGCGTCTATCCTGCTTCAGGCTTTATAAGATATTTCCGTGGAGATAAAATTGCTATTATCAATAAGGCTGAAACTTTCGCCGATGGTAATGCTGACCTTCTGATTAACGATGCAATAGGAAAAGTTTTGAGCAAAATCAATGTAAAGGCATGATTTAAAATGAAAATCGTTGTTCAAAGAGTTTTACAGGCTGATGTAAGCGTTGACAGAAAAATATGTGGGAAGATAAATAAAGGATATCTCATTTTGATTGGTATCGGTCATGAAGATACTGAACAGGACTGCATAAGACTTGCAGATAAGCTTGTGAATTTAAGAATTTTTTCAGACGAAAATGATAAGATAAACCTTTCTTTGAAAGATGTAAACGGCGAAATACTTATTGTTTCTCAATTTACTCTTTATGCCGACTGCCACAAGGGAAACCGTCCAAATTTTGTACAGGCAGCAAAGCCAGATAAAGCAGAAATTCTTTACAATTATTTTGTGAATTACTGCAAGACAAAAGTTCAGGTTGTGCAAACCGGAATTTTTGGTGCTGATATGAAAGTAAGTCTCATTAATGATGGACCTTTTACAGTAATCCTCGATTAATTATTTTAATGTAACACTTTTAAGGGATAAAATCACTTCTTTTGCCAATGATAGCAAAGAGGTGATTTTTTTGAAGTATAATTCAACTGAAAAAAGACTTACAGCTGTAGCAGCTATTTTTATGATGCTGTTTGCTATAGTAATCATCAGGTATTATAATATATCTGTTAATAAGGTCTATGCAGGGAAATATTCGGAATATGGAAAAGATATACTTAAAATCTACAACGGTGACGGAGTGATTTACGACCGCAATATGACACCTCTCGTCAATTATGATACAAAATTTATGACCGCAGCTGTCTGTACAAAGGACAATTATAAGTATCTCAGAAAAGTTGCCCGTGACAAAGAAACATTTGATAAACTTGCCAAAATCGGTAAACCGTTTGTGTTTGAGTCAACAGAATCGGTTGCTGATACTTTGTATACTACTTGTTTTAAAGTTCCAGTGAGAAATACCGAAAAGCAGCTTGCCTGTCATCTTATTGGTTATACGGCAAATGGCAGCGGTGTATCCGGTATGGAATATGCTTATGACAAGCTGCTGCGAAGTGAAACAAAATCTTTCAGTACTGTAAGTTATGAAACTGACGGTTCCGGGAGTGTTCTTGTTGGTGAAGGCAAAAAAGTAAGTTATGGCAATAAGGTGACAAACGGAGTTGTGACTACTATAGATTCTGAAATACAGAGAATTTGCGAAAAAACAGGCAACAGTATGGGAAAAGGAGCGGTTATTGTTGCTGATATAAGTACGGGCGACATACTTGCAATGGCAAGCTTCCCACAATATTCGTTTGATGATATAGAATCCGCAATGTCTGACAGCCGTTCTCCACTTATAAACAGATGCCTTTATGACTATAGCCTTGGTTCAATTTTTAAACTTGTTACAGCTTGTCAGGCAATAAAGTCGGGATATTGCGACTACAAATATACTTGTACAGGCTCGGCTGATATAAAAGGTCAGGTTTTTGGTTGCCATTTGCTAAGCGGTCACGGAGAACAGAATATGACTCAGGCAATGACTAATTCATGCAATCCGTATTTCATAACATTAAGCACTTACCTTGATGCTGGTCAACTTCGCGATACTGCGTTCACACTTGGTTTTGGCAGAGAAATTCAATTGTGTAACGGAGTAGTTGGAGCATCAGGATATTTGCCTACAACTCAGGAACTTTCCGTACCTGCAGAGCTTGCTAATTTTTCGTTTGGTCAGGGAAAACTTACTGCAACGCCACTTCAGGTGTCACAAATGACCTGTGCTATTGCAAATGATGGAATAATGCCGATACTTCGAGTTGTAAAGGGACTTACTTCTGATGGCAAAAATGTTGATAATCAGAAAAATCCTCAGCTTGCATACACTATGGAGGAAAATACTGCAAAAAAATTACAAGGATTTATGTCTGCTGCTGTAAATAATAATGAAGAGTCAAATGCTAAGCCATATAATACAATGACAGCGGGAAAAACATCTACTGCTCAGACAGGCAGATTTGATGAAAACGGTACAGAACTGTGTAATGCGTGGATAACAGGCTTTTTTCCTGTCTATAAACCTAAATACGCAGTAACTGTTCTCGTTGAGGACGGAGGCTACGGAAATACAGCTGCCGCTCCGATTTTCAGAGAGATTATAGAAAAAATTGTAAGATATCAAAAAAGTAATTGACTTTTTTCTTATTTTTGTTATAATTAAAGTATGGGTGTCATTAAGGGTTGCGATTATAACAGCTTTTTAAGATGCTCATGTACTAAGCGTTGATGGGACTGACTGATACAGTTACGTTGCAGAGAAAAGGCAGACGCTGAAAAGCCTTTCGTCGCTGTGCAGGTGCTTACCCTGAGCTTGCTGTGAAAACAGCCGTATTGTCTGCGTTAAAGACTTGTGAGGAGAATGCTTTCGCATTCTTGAATTTGGGTGGTACCACGAAGCTTTCGTCCCATTATACTGTGACGAAAGCTTTTTTGTTGCATCACTATACAGATATTTATATATCAAAAGGAGATTGTTGTAATGCAGTGGACAGGTTTAAATGAACTTCGTGAAAAATATCTTTCGTTTTTTGAAAGTAAAAATCATACAAGAATGGCAAGTGCATCACTTATACCTCATGGTGATAAGAGCCTTTTACTTATAAACTCGGGAATGGCTCCACTTAAAAAGTTTTTCCTCGGACAGGCTGTTCCACCTAATAAAAGGGTTACTACCTGTCAGAAGTGTATCAGAACTCCTGATATCGAGCGTGTTGGTAAAACTGCTCGTCACGGTACATATTTTGAAATGCTTGGTAACTTCTCTTTCGGCGATTACTTTAAAACAGAAGCAATTCAATGGGCTTGGGAATTTCTTACAGTAACTCTTCAGATTCCTGCTGACCGCCTTTGGATAACTATATTTGAGAGCGATGACGAAGCAGAACAAATCTGGGAAAATAAAATCGGTATTCCTCACGAAAGAATTATACGTCTGGGTAAAGAAGATAATTTCTGGGAACACGGAAGTGGTCCTTGCGGTCCTTGCTCAGAAATTCATTTCGACAGGGGAGAAGCTTACGGTCCGTTTGAAAGCTTCGAACAGGCAAGTGACTGCGATAGAGTTATTGAAATCTGGAACCTTGTTTTCAGTCAGTTTGACAGTGACGGAAACGGTAATTATGCCGAAATGAAAAACAAAAATATTGATACCGGTATGGGACTTGAAAGACTTGCTTGTGCTATGCAGGGTGTTGATAACCTTTTTGAAGTAGATACCGTTCAGAATATTATGAAGCATATTTGTAAGATAGCAGGTGTAAATTATAAGTCTGATGCTAAGACCGACGTTTCATTGCGTGTAATTACAGACCATATCAGAAGTACTACTTTTATGGTAGGCGATGGAGTTATGCCTTCAAATGAGGGCAGAGGCTATGTACTGAGAAGACTTCTAAGACGTGCTGCACGTCACGGCAGAATGCTTGGAATTACAAGACCATTCCTTTTTGAAGTATGCGATACAGTTATAAATGAGAATAAATGTGCTTATCCTGAGCTTGAACAGAAACGAGAATATATAAAGAAAATAATTTCAGTTGAGGAAGAGGCATTCGCTAAAACTATTGATAACGGTTCTGAACTTCTGAATGGTTTCATTAATGAGCTTATTTCTGACGGTAAAAAAGTACTTTCAGGAGATAATGCTTTCAGGCTTTCCGATACATACGGATTCCCGATAGACCTTACTATGGAAATCTGTCAGGAAAAGGGAATATCTGTTGATTCCGAACGCTTCCAGGAGCTTGTCAAGCAACAGAGAGACCTTGCAAGAGCTGATCATCTTGTAAAAGCCAATTCTTCATGGGCAGATAACAGCATAAAAATTGACGCTCCGAAAACAATTTTTACAGGTTATAAAAGCTTTTCTGAATCAGATTCAAAGATACTTGCTATTTTTAACGGAGCTGAAAGCATTGATTATATAAATGAAGGCGACAATGCGGTAATCGTTCTTGATAAAACACCTTTTTATGCTGAAAGTGGCGGACAAACAGGCGATATCGGTAAAATTATAACTGCTGAAGCTGTATTTACCGTAACAGGTACAACTAAAACAGAAGACGGTCACTATTTGCACGTCGGAACAGTTGACGAGGGTACAATCAGAACAGGCGAAACCGCTGAGGCTTCAATATGCAAAAAGTCAAGACAGGCAACAATGAAAAATCATACATCAGCACATTTGCTTCAGGCAGCGTTGAGAAAGGTTCTTGGCGAACACGTTCATCAGGCAGGTCAGCTTGTAAACAGTGAAAGATGTCGTTTTGACTTTTCACATTTCAGTGCAATGACTCCGGCTGAAATCGAAAAGGTCGAAAATATGGTTAACGATATGATATTTGAAGCAGTTGACGTTGTAACTCGTGAAATGCCTATTGATGAGGCAAGAAAACTCGGTGCGATGGCTCTGTTCGGAGAAAAATACGGAAATATCGTAAGAGTTGTAAATGCAGGTAATTATTCAGTAGAATTCTGCGGCGGTACTCATGTTTCAAATACCTCACAAATCGGACTTTTCAAAATAGTTTCAGAAAGCTCTGTTGCAGCCGGTGTAAGACGTATCGAAGCTGTTACAGGTGCAGGCGTTCTTGAACTTGTAAATTCTTATAAGGACATAATTTCTAAGTCTGCAAAGACTTTTAAGCTTGCAAATGTCAATGAACTTCCTGAAAAATGTGCCGCAATTTTCTCTGAGTCCAAAGAAAAAGATAAAAAAATTGAATCACTTAATCAGAAAATTGTAAATTCACAAATGTCAAACGTTTTTGATAATGCCGAAGAGATAAACGGAATCAAGGTAATCTCGGCTATGCTTAACGGAGCTACTCCTGAAATGCTGAGAAAACTCGGCGATGGCATAAAGGATAAGGCTGAATGTGCAATCGCATTGTTTGCAGGTGTTTGCGGTGAGGAAGGCAAGTTCTATTGCGTATGTACACCAGAAGCTGTAAAGCGTGGAGCTAATGCAGGAAAGATTGTTCAGCGTATCGCAGCAGTCACCGGAGGAAAAGGCGGCGGACGTGCTGATAACGCTATGGCAGGTATTGGCAAAACCTATATGGTAGATGAAGCTCTTATGTCTCTTTGTGCAATAGTCAGAGACTTTATATGAAAACGGAGGTTTAAATTATGGACTGTTTATTCTGTAAAATTGCTAAAGGTGAAATTCCAAGTACAAAAGTTTATGAAGACGAACTTGTTTACTGTTTTAAAGATATAGCTCCTATCACTCCGATACATTATCTTATTATTCCTAAAATGCATATAAGCGGTGCTTCAGAAATAACAGCCGAAAATTCGGCTATTGTTGCACATATCTTTGAAACTGCTGCTAAAATTGCAAAGGCTGAGGGCATTCAGGACGGATTCAGAATAATAACCAACTGTGGTGATAATGCAGGTCAGACTGTTAAACATCTGCATTTTCATTTGCTCGCAGGTGTAAAGATGGGCTGGGGTCCTGAATCTGTACAGGCTGTTGAGTAGGTGATAATGATGGATAAATATAAACTTAAAGTTGCAGGTCTTGAGCGTGAACTTAAAATATGTCCGATTAACGATAAGCTTGATATCGCAGCATTTATAATGTTTTCAGATGTTGAACTTACTGTAAGGTGCGCACAGGAGCTTATTAAAAAATGTCCGGAATGCGATGTCATAATTACTGCAGAATCAAAAGGTATTCCTCTTGCATATGAAATGGCAAGGGAACTTAAAGTTCCATATGTTGTAGCAAGAAAATCTCAGAAGCTGTATATGACTGATGTCGTGTCAGTTGAGGTAAAATCAATAACTACGGCTTCAACTCAGACTCTTTACCTTGACGGTGAAAAAGCTGATATGTTAAATGGAAAAAAAGTTCTGATTGTTGATGATGTAATCAGCACAGGAGAGTCACTTAATGCACTGATTAAGCTTACAGAAAGTGCAAAAGGCTGCATTGTTGGCAAAAGTGCAGTTCTTGCTGAAGGCGATGCAGCAGAGCGTGATGATATAATATTCCTTGAAAAGCTGCCGCTTTTCTTTAAATAGGTAAAATAATATGAAGCGAAAAATGATTTATGCGGCGGTGTTCTATATGCTGGGTCTGTTTTTCGCTTCATTTTTTACAGGCTGGATTTATATGATTCCCGCTATAGGAGTTGCTGTTGTTCTTTATGGGTTGTCAAGTTATATAAAGGATAATGGACTAGCTTTTGCCGCCGTATTTTTTATAATAGCCAATATTTCATATAATACTTATAATTCGACTGTGTATCAAAAAGTAATTGCTTGTTGCGGTAAAAATGTCAGTTGCATTGGAAAAATCGTTGACGTAGATTTCTATGATGCCGATATGGCAAGGTATATTATTAAAGGAAAGATAAATAATGAAGTTCCAGCAAAAGTGATGCTTTACGGTGATGCAAAAAATTATAATATAGGTGATATTATTAATTTTGATTGCGTTCCATCTAAAATTAAAAGTGACTATTTGTTCGATGGCAAAGAGTACTACAAGTCACAAAAGATATTCATTACAGCAGATAAAGCTGAAAATATTAAAATGACACATACTAACGGTGAAAGGCTGAGAAGATTCCTCTACAATTGGCGTGAAAAAGCAGTTTCAGATTTCAAGCTCTGCATGGGTTCGGAATGTGGAAACTTTATGGCAGGAATTGTTTTCGGCGAAAAAAGTAATGTGGATGAATCTGTCAAAACTTCGTTATTCAGATGTGGCATAGGTCATATAATGGCGGTTTCAGGACTTCATG
>JALCDN010000080.1 GCA_022641595.1 Ruminococcus sp.
ACTTTTTTATTATATCACTTTTCTTCGCTCTTGTCAAGTGCTTCCTGAAACTTTTTTTAATTTCTTTCTGCTCTTGAAGCCTTTGTGATGTCCTCTCGTGAGGGAACTTGTTTATTATATCACCTTTTGGCAGCTTTGTCAATACTTTCCACGTTACAACTTTTATACACTTTTTATCGCTTATTTTAGCAGATTTCGACATATCATTCTACTAGCCCTATCAGCATCGTGTTGTTTTCCTCATTTTCCATCAGATTAAAGCTTATTTTCTCCCCTTCTGATGCACTCCTGCTGTTCTCTATTAGTATTGTAAAAAGCCATAATAGATATTACCTTAGTTTAGCCAAAGCATAATACACACAGTTATATGTAAAACGTTTATTAGCACTTATTGACAGAGCAAAAGCTGCATTGTTGTTTCTACAGTTAGGTGAGATTGATTGGGTAAAAGTGCTATTCAGTAAGGTTAGTACAGTGTTTCACTTTTTGCAGCAGAAGCAAATTGAAGTTCAATGTATATCAAATTACATTAAAATATGAACTTAATATGTTGAGAATTTACGACGACAATCACTTTTTACAAGCTGATATCGCCTATAATTTTAAACATAGATCAGCATAAAACTACAAAGTGTTATCTATATTATTATACAGAGTTAATCAGATTAAGGTTCAATGTCTTGATAAGGTTACATTTGATAATTACGAAAATATTTTGTAGAGATAAAATGGTATCATTGACGGAAATGCAACATCATTCATAGATAAGTTCTATTATAAAAATACTGTTATAATGTATAAATAAGAGAAATAATTTATTTAAGGGCACCTCTAAAAACATCAGTTTGTCAATAATTAATGACGTGACTTCTGGATCTTTTGACTATGAAATCTGCAAAAGCAGGTTTTTAGAGGTGCCCTTAAATCTATTGTTTTCTTCGTCATAGTTTATTCACTCATTTCCATTTTTGTCATATTGCAACAAGCATTCAGCTAATAGCAGCTTAAGTTTATAGTTGACACATTTAAGCTTCGCATTTTTACGGTATTAGTTATTATAATAAACAGTTTTACATATAAGTCAATATAATAAGTTGGATTCTAAAATGCTAAATTGAAACCTTAGCAGCTTATGTGTTCAAATATAGTTCTACGCTAAACCTTACAGCTTTTTTCTTTATAACTGCTTCATTTGACATTTTTTATTACGGTGCTTTGTGCAAGGCTTGTGCAATGTTGACTTAAATTATAAATTTATGAAAAAAATTTGTTTTTCCTCTTCCAAAATGCAGACGACTGTGATATAATGGAAGTATATTTTCATAGGAGGTTATATTATGTCAGAAATGCAGCTTTACAGCCTTTGGTGCAAAAATGCTAATGAGGACCCGGATCTTCAATCCGAGTTAAACGAAATAGCCGGCAACAGTGAGGCTATCAATGATAGATTTTACCGTGACCTTGAATTTGGTACCGGCGGACTCCGTGGTGTCATCGGTGCCGGTACAAACAGAATGAATATCTATACTGTACGACGTGCTACACAGGGACTTGCAAATTATGTGAACCAGGAGTACACTTCCCCAAGTGTTGCTATTGCCTATGACAGCAGAAATAAATCATCTGTCTTTGCAAAAAATGCAGCCTCTGTTCTCGCAGCAAATGGAATAAAAGTATACATATATAAAGAGCTTATGCCTACACCTATGCTTTCTTTTGCTGTAAGAGAACTTAAATGTCAGGCAGGTATCGTTGTAACCGCCAGCCACAATCCGGCAAAATACAACGGATACAAGGTCTACGGCGATGACGGCTGCCAGATTACCCTTAAAGGTGCCGAAATTGTACTCGAAAAAATTAATGCTCTTGACATTTTTAATGACATTAAAACAACTTCTTTTGACGATGCAGTAAATAGTGGCTTGATTGAATATATAAACGACGATGTAATAGAAAGCTATTTTAAAAATGTTCTTTCGCAAGGCATTAATACATCGCTCTGTCCGACAAGTGGTCTTAAAGTTGTTTACACCCCTTTGAACGGAACAGGTAACAAGCCTGTCAGAACAATCCTTTCAAGAATCGGTATTAAAGACGTAACAGTTGTTTCTGAGCAAGAAAATCCTGACGGAAACTTTCCTACTTGCCCTTTCCCTAACCCTGAAATTCGTGAGGCTCTTGAGCTCGGTCTAAAAAAATGTGAGGAAATTCATCCGGATCTTCTGCTTGCTACAGACCCTGACTGTGACCGTGTCGGAATCGCTGTTCCATCAGAAAATGGCTACGTCCTTTTCTCAGGAAATGAAGTCGGCGCTCTTCTGCTTGAGTATATCTGCACTCAGCGAATAAAGAACGGAACTATGCCGAAAAATCCTGTTACAGTAAAAACTATTGTAACTACCGACATAATTGACGCAATTGCTGCCGAATATGGCGTTGAAGTCAGAAATGTTCTCACAGGATTCAAGTTCATCGGAGAGCAAATCGGATTCCTTGAAAAAAGCGGCGAAGAAAATCGATATATCTTTGGATTTGAAGAGAGCTACGGCTATCTTTCAGGCGGTTACGTCAGAGATAAAGACGCAGTTGACGCTTCAATGCTTATATGCGAAATGGCAGCATATTACAGAACAAAAGGAATTTCACTTCTTCAGGCTCGTGAAAACCTTTATAAAAAGTACGGCGTCTACTATCATACACTGCACAGCTACCAGTTTGAGGGCGAAAGCGGTATGAACCGTATGAACGAAATTATGACAGAGCTTCGCAATAATCACCCGACTGAAATCGCAGGACTTAAAGTCGTTCAGTTTGACGACTACAAAACAAGTGTATCTAAGAATGTCGTTGACGGAACAACTTCAGATATAACACTTCCTAAGTCAAATGTACTTTCATTTTTCCTTGAGGGCGGAGCAAAAACAATCGTACGTCCTTCAGGTACAGAACCAAAAATTAAAACATACTACACTGCCAAAGCTCCAACAACCGATGAAGCTATTCAGCTTGAAGCTAAACTTTGTGCCGATTTTGCAAAGATTTTCAATTCCTGAAAAAATTTTGATTTTACATATTAAAAAATCAGAAAATTTGCAATTTTCTCTTGACAAATTTGCAGAAGTGTGCTATAATACAATATTGTAAATGTACAACGGAAGTATTACTGCCGGTTAATCCGATGGGCTACTATGGTTTGCATATCATATAATTGAAAGAGGTGACAATCATGAAAGAGGGTATCCATCCTAATTTTGTAAAGACTACTATCACTTGCCACTGTGGTAATGTTATGGAAACCATGTCTACAAAAGAAAACATCAAGGTTGAAATCTGCTCAAAATGCCATCCGTTTTATACCGGTAAGCAGAAGCTTGTAGATACAGGCGGACGTGTTGACAGATTCAAAAAACGTTTCAATATGGACAAGTAATTTAACGGCGGTCGGTGACCGCCTTTTTACTTATATTACACTCGGATATCGTAACTGAACTTCTATTGTTCACTTACAGATTCCTTTATTATATATTTCAAAAGCAGGTTTGTATGAACTACTATACTATAAAGTCACCGGCTACTGCCTCTTTTATAGAAAAACGCTCTGAATTTATAGGCAATATTATGCCCGTTAAATCAAACTCAGAGGCAGTCGATTTCATAAATATCATACGCAGTGAACATCGTAAGGCAAAGCATAATGTTTATGCTTATATTTTACAAAATGATAATATATCACGCTATTCCGATGACGGTGAACCTCAGGGTACTGCTGGAATACCTGTTATTGATGTACTTCAAAAACGCCAGCTTACCAATGTCTGCATCGTTGTTACACGATATTTCGGCGGAATACTTCTTGGCGGCGGCGGTCTTGTAAGAGCATACTCTCATTGTGCATCAATTACCTGCGACTCTGCAAAAATTATGAATATGTGCCTTTGCCGTCACCTGACTTTAAAAATGGACTACAATATGTATGGAAAAATTTCTTATTATCTGCCAAAATTCCAAACTATTACTATAAACACTACTTTCACTGCCGAAGCTGTTCTTGAGCTTCTCGTACTTTCCGAAAAGTGCAATGCTCTTATCAGCGAAATTACCGATATTTCTAACGGAACAGTCAGCATTATTTCCGGCAATGAAACGTATGAGGACTTTTCATCTGCAAAGGCACTCACTTAATCATACAATTTATAAGTCATTGCTTTATATTCAATAAGTTTCTGAAAGGAGGCCGCCATGAACGTCCGTGAACAAATCGAAATTACCGAAGCAGGCATCCTAAGCAACTTTGCCTGCATGAGCACAAACCCGGATATGTCAAGAAGATATGTAAATGAGGAAAAATGTCCGTTCAGAACCGATTTTCAACGTGACAGAGACCGCATTCTTCACTCAAACTCATTCAGAAGACTAAAACGTAAAACTCAGGTTTTCCTTTCACCGGTCGGCGACCATTACAGAACACGTCTGACTCATACACTCGAGGTTTCTCAGATTGCAAGAACTATTTCCCGTGGACTGAAACTCAATGAAGACCTTACAGAGGCTATTGCTTTGGGTCACGATATAGGTCACTCCCCTTTCGGTCATTCAGGCGAAGCAATACTTAACGAAATCTGTCCATATGGTT
This sequence comes from Ruminococcus sp., assembly GCA_022641595.1. Lineage (GTDB taxonomy): Bacteria > Bacillota > Clostridia > Oscillospirales > Ruminococcaceae > Ruminococcus. Next base: position 4,634 of record JALCDN010000080.1, read on the forward strand.
TCAAACACTACCTGCAAAGCGTAAGAGTTGCTGACTATATCGAAAAAGACGGAAAAGGTCTGAACTTGACTTTTGCCGTAAAAAACGGCATCGCTTGTCATACAAATGCTGTCGCCGCAACTCGTGAAGGCAATATTGTACGATTCGCAGACAAAATTGCTTATATAAACCATGACATTGAAGACGCTATACGTGCCGGAATTTTAAATCCAACTTCACTTCCACACAACTGCATAAGAGTTCTCGGTAACACAAAATCAAAAAGAATCACAACTATGATAGCTTCAATAATCCAAAATGGTGCTTACGAAATCAAAATGTCGCCAGACATCAAAAAAGCCCACGATGAACTTCGTGCTTTTCTTTTTGAAAATGTTTACATCAATTCGGTTGCAAAACAGGAAGAACTTAAAGCAAAACACCTTATTGAAATACTTTATGGCTATTACATAAAAAATCCTGACAAAATGCCAACAGTTTACAAGCAAATTATGGAAAAATTTGACGCCGACCGTGCTGTCTGCGATTATATTTCAGGTATGAGTGACGGCTATGCAGTTGATTTATATACCGATATCTTCGTCCCTAAGTCATGGAAGTGAGCCGGAGGTACATATATGACGCAAAATGATGAATTTCTTCAGAAGCTTCGCATAGCAAATCCCATTGATTCCGTTGTCGGCTCCTACGTTAACATCATAAAACGTGGTCATAACTATGTTTGCTCTTGCCCGTTCCATTCTGAAAAAACTCCATCCTGCACAATTTACACTGATACGCAGAACTTCTATTGCTTTGGCTGCGGTGCGGGCGGTGATGTTATAACTTTCATTATGAAAATTGAAAACCTGACTTTTCCTGAAGCTATAAAAAAACTCGCCCAGCGTGCTGGAATTGAAGTTCCCGAATATAAAGGCGACAACAGTGCTGCTAAGACAAAGACAAGAATTTACGAAATAAACCGTGTAGCCGCAAATTTCTTTTACATGAATCTCGTTAAAGGCGAGGACAAACGTGGTGTTCAATATTTTATCAAGCGAAAACTTTCACCTCAGACTATAAAAAAGTACGGTTTGGGATATTCTCCCGAAAGTTGGGACAGCCTTTATCGTTTCCTTTCTTCAAAAGGCTTTACTGATAGCGAAATGATCGACGCTTGGCTTTGTGCACGATCTACAAAAACAGGAAGGCTTTTCGACTTGTTCAGAGGACGTGTTATGTTTCCAATCATCGATTTGCGTGGCAACATAATCGGATTCGGAGGCAGAGTTCTCGACGATTCCAAACCAAAATACTTAAATACCGGTACAACTCCTGTATTCGACAAGGGAAACAACCTTTTTTCAATGAATTTTGCAAAGGATTCTCCAGAAAAACGACTTATCCTCGCTGAAGGCTATATGGACGTAATCGCCGTAAATCAGGCAGGATTTGAAAACGTTGTTGCTACACTCGGTACTGCAATTACTCCAAATCAGGCACGTCTTATAGGTCATTATGCAAATGAAGTGATTATTGCCTACGACAGCGACGGTGCAGGTCAGAATGCTTCACAAAAAGCTATTAACCACTTCTCAGCTGTAGGAATCAGTACTCGCATAATCAGAATGGAGGGTGCTAAAGATCCGGACGAATATATTAAAAAATTCGGTTCGGGAAAATTCAAAATGCTCCTCGAAGGTTCTTTCGATGCTAATAATTTTATGCTCGATAAATGTGAAAAAGATCTTGACCTAAGCACTGAACAGGGAAAAATTGAGTACCTTAAACGTGCAGTAAAAGTTCTTTCAAAAATCGACAGCAAAATCGAACGTGAAGTCTACATATCAAGAACTGTGAAAAAATGCGACATTTCACCAGACGTTCTAAAGAGTCATATTGATGCCGAAATCACAAAGGCTCACAAAATTGAAAAAAAAATGGAGTGGAATAATATAACTTCAGCTTCATATGCACCGGATAAAATTAATCCTGATGCTTCTCAACATCCTAAAGAATCAAAAGCTGAGGAAATTATTATCAACTTTCTTATGAGACACCCAGAAAACGTCGTACAGATTGCCGAAAAAGCCCCAAAAGAGCTGTTTGTTACTTCTTTCAATCTGCGTGTTTACAGCTCTCTCATTAAATATATGTCAGTTAATGACAATTTTACAGTTTCTATGCTGTCTGAAGAATTTTCTACAGAAGAAGTGGGAAGAATAAGCGGAATAGATGCTAAAAATAAGGAAATAGATATCAATGATGACGTTTTTGCAGACTGCGTTGCAACTCTGCAAAATTATCATAAAAGTCCCCATTTAAAAGAAGGAAACGATTTGAGCAACGAAGATTTGCTCAATCTCTTCCGAAGTAAGTCTGAAAAGCCATAAACGGAGGAATTTATATGGACTCTAAAAAAAATACGATTGAATCCCTGATGGAACAGGGAAAAAACAATGGTAAGCTCACCACTAAGGAAATTACCGACGCCCTTGAAGAGCTTGATTTCGACGTTGACCAGCTTAATACTTTTTATGACAACTGTGAAAATCTCAACATTGAAATTGTTGAAGATCTTTCAAACGATTCCGACCTGAAAATAGGTCTTGATTCCGCTATGACAGATGACCTCGAGATGGCTCTTTCAACTGAAGGAATCGCTATAGATGATCCGGTAAAAATATATCTCAAGGAAATCGGACGTGTTCCGCTTCTTTCACCTGAAGAGGAAATAGAACTTGCACAGAGAATGGCAAAGGGTGACCCATACGCAAAAAAACGTCTTTCGGAAGCTAATCTGCGTCTTGTTGTAAGTATCGCAAAAAAATATGTCGGACGTGGTATGCAGTTTCTTGACCTGATTCAGGAGGGAAACCTCGGACTTATCAAGGCTGTTGAAAAGTTTGACTACACAAAAGGATTTAAATTTTCAACATATGCCACATGGTGGATAAGACAAGCCATTACAAGAGCAATCGCTGACCAGGCAAGAACAATAAGAATACCTGTTCATATGGTTGAAACTATTACAAAGGTAAAGAAAGTATCAAGTCAGCTCCTCCACGAAAACGGTCATGACCCAACTCCTGAGGATATCGCCGACAAACTTGAAATGCCTGTTGAAAAAGTCCGTGAGATTATGCGAATTGCTCAGGATCCTGTTTCACTCGAAACCCCTATCGGCGAAGAAGAAGACAGCCATCTCGGTGACTTTATTCCGGACGATGAAGCTCCTGCACCTGCAGATGCAGCATCACATACACTTCTTAAAGAACAGCTTAATGAGGTTCTTGGCACTCTGACTGATCGTGAAGCAAAAGTTCTGAAGCTAAGATTCGGTCTTGAAGACGGTAAATCCCGCACTCTTGAAGAGGTTGGTCAGAGATTTGAAGTAACCCGTGAACGTATAAGACAAATTGAAGCAAAAGCACTGAGAAAGCTTCGTCATCCAAGCAGAAGTAAAAAAGTCAAGGATTTCCTTGACTAAATACAGCAAAGTTACATAATTAACAATAAAGGGGCGATTTAAATCGTCCCTTTTTCGTCAAGAGCGTCTCTGCCAAACTTGTTCGGCAAAAAATCGCTGAATTTATGCTCACCGTCAGCCAAAACGATGATAAAGTCATCTGCACAGAACTCTGTCAGTGCCTGCAAGCAAGCACCACATGGGACGCACGGCATCGAAAAATCATTTGTACTGCTTCCTGCAACAGCTATTGCCGAAAAATCAGTATAACCATCTGATACCGCTTTGAAAATTGCCGTACGTTCAGCACACATTGTCATAGAATATGACGCATTTTCAATGTTGCAGCCTGTAAAAATACGTCCGTCTGCCGTAAGCAGAGCAGCCCCGACTCTGAACTCAGAATATGGGGAATATGAATTTCCTGCCGCTGAAATAGCAATGTTAAACAAGTCTTTTGTATCAGCAATCATCATTTGTTACCTGCTTTACGCTTAGTACCGTCTGGTTCAACTATATATGTGTTATCGAGCTGTGAAGACAAGCTCTGTCTGAAAGCAGCACGATATTCGTTACGAAGTGCCTGCTGTTCAGCTTTTTCATCTTCGGTAAGACAACTATTTTTGGATTTTCTTGCAAGAAAATTTATTCGTTCAATTTTTTCATCATTCATTAGGCTCACCTCATAAAATAGTCTTTAATTTCACTATTAATATTACCATATATTGACAAAAATTTCAAGCAAAAACAATATTTTTTATAAAATTATGGTATAATTTTTTAGAAGGAGTTGACATATAATTGAAAACAGCTTTGGTAACAGGCGGCTCAAGAGGAATAGGTGCGGAAATTTGTCGACAACTTGCAGATTCAGGGTATTTTGTTTATGTGAATTATTGCAATTC
>JALCDN010000081.1 GCA_022641595.1 Ruminococcus sp.
AATGGGCGATGAAAACATTGAAATACTTTTTATTTTGCGATATTTACTCTGCTTTAGAGTGAATGTCGCTGTTTTTATGCCTGCCAAAATTTTTGAACGTGTTTTACGGGGTTTTTAGAGGTGCCCATATTTAAGTGCGTTGCTGATGACAATATAATTTGAAGAACCTGATATTGCTGTAATCATAAATTTTCCTGCAACGATTACTGCAAGTGTAGAAAAAATACTCCAACATACAGATATAAGTAATGCAGTACCAATTCCTTTTTTTACACGATTCATTTTACCGGCACCAAAATTCTGGCTTGCAAATGTAGATGCAGATATAGCAAAGGTTCCAAGTGGCAACATAAATATATCATCAATCTTTCTTGCAGCTGTATGAGCAGTAATTATGTCAGTACCAAGAGTATTTACAGCACCTTGTAAAGCTACTGAACCTATCGAAACAACGCCAAGCATAAGTCCCATTGAAATTCCTGTAAGGAAAATGTCATTTACAAGAACTTTATCGAATCCTGCAAATTTTTTATTGAATCTGAGAAGAGGACATTTTTTCACAACGTATATTATGCACATGATAACAGAAACTATCTGAGCAATTACTGTTGCATAAGCAGCACCTTTAATGCCAAGTTTCAAATTACTTACAAAAAATATATCGAGAACTACATTTACTATTGATGAGACAATCAGAAAATAAAGTGGTGTTCTGCTATTGCCTAAAGCTCTTAGCAGTCCCGCAAACATATTGTATATCATTGTAATCATACAAGTGCCTAAAATGATAACTAAATATGAAGTTGTGTCATCAATTATGGATTTAGGAGTTGATAGCAACACAAGTAGCGGTTTGATTCCAATTAGGCTTATTACTGTAAGAAGAATTGAGAATATTCCTGTAAGAATGTATGTGTACGCTACTGCTTTTGAGAGCCGCTCTTTATCGTTTGCACCGTAATATCTTGCAATTACTACCGAAAAACCGTTAGTCAGTCCGTTGGCAAATCCTATTATAAGGTTATAAACAGGTGAAGCTTCGCCGACAGCTGCAAGTGCTTTATCTCCAAGAAAATTACCTATTACTGCGGTATCAGCAACATTATACAACTGCTGAAAAATGTTTCCGATTAGTATTGGTATTGCAAAAATGATTAAAGTAGCGGCAATGTTTCCGTTAATCATTGATTTATTGTTATCCATTATTATCACCTCTTGATGATATTATATCATTCGCTAATTCAAATTAACAGTACAGAAATCGGATTTTCAGCATTTTTATTGACAATAAGAGATAAATATGGTATATTTTAAAAGGGTGAATATATGGATACTAATTTTAACAGGCAACTGGCATATATGCAGTATATTAATCGTGAAAACAGTAAAGTTCATCATGGATATGACGAAGAAATGCTGCAATATCATTATATCAAAGCAGGCGATGAAAGAGCAGTTACCTAAGCGGAGAAAATGATGTATTCAAACGGCATAGGTCATTTGTCTGACGATGAGCTTAGAAATGCAAAATATCTTTTTGTATGCTCTGTAACACTGGCAACAAGATTTGCCATAGAAGGCGGAATGAATCCTGAAAAAGCATATAGTGCAAGTGACCTTTATATTCAGAAGGCTGATAACCTTAAAAATATCAAAGATGTCTATTCATTACACGGCGATATGATAAAATATTATGTAAGCGAAGTTGCAACTGTAAAAAAGTCTCAAATATATTCAAAGCCAATTGTAATATGCATAGATTACATATATTCACATTTGCACCAGAGTATAGGAAATGCAGAACTTGCTGCCGTCTGCAAAATAAATCAAAATTATTTGTCAACGCTTTTCAGGCAGGAGACAGGAATGAAGCTCTCAGATTTCATAATGATGAAGAAAATTGAAACTGCACAGAATATGCTTACATTTTCAGATTTTGAATTGTCAGAAATCAGCGAGATACTTAATTTTTCGTCATACAGTCATTTTGCAAGAATTTTCCGAAAATATTGTTCGATGACTCCTAAGCAGTACAGAAACTTAACATTCCGAAACAGTATGCCGGAAAGTAATACAAATTATTAAACTTATTAGAAAGAAAATACAAACTATGAAAATATATATTGACGCAGATGGATGTCCTGTTGTAGATTCTACCGTGAAATTGGCAGAGAAATATGATGTTCCATGTATTATTATTTGTGATACGTCACATAGAATTGAACGCAAATCTGCACAAACCATAGTTGTTGACAAAGGTGCTGACAGTGCAGATTTCAGACTTGCAAATATGATTGCCAAATCTGATATAGCTGTAACTCAGGACTATGGTCTTGCAGCAATGTGTCTGAGCAAAAATGCAATTGTTATGAATCAGGACGGCAAGCTTTACACAGGCGAAAATATTTCAGGACTCCTTGAGTTTCGTGCAATATCCAAAAAAATAAGACAGAGTGGGGGACGTATTAAAGGGCAGCATAAGCGGAGTGAATTACAGAATAATCAGTTTGAAGAATCAATGAAAGAAGTTCTTGAAAAAATGAAAAAAGGCAGCTGTGAATAATAAATCACAGCTGCCTTAAAAAATGAAAATTAAAGTGACATATTTTTAGTATACATATCTGATATTGCCGAAGCATCTCTTGCATCAATTGTACCATCAGAGTTAATATCGCCAAAAGTAATAGCTTTTTGATATTCGGCAGAATCAACAGATAGTGAATTTAACTGAACGGCACTGTAATAGCTTAAAATAATGGAAGCGTCTACTGCATCAACTGTGTTATTGCCATCTACATCGCCGCTTGAGAAATAAAATGCTGACTTGCAGTCATTAAGAATGAATGCAGCATCTACCGAGTTTATATCGTTTGCGGTTTCATCTGAAGAAACGTAAACGTTTCCGGCTGATTGTATGTAAGCTGTTACATTCGCCGGTAACTTGCTCTTAGCAGTTGAAAGGTTGCCATCCTGTTTTTCAGTATAATAAGTCAAGATAGCATTGCAGTCACGAATGTCAAGCGTACCGTCAAGGTTAAAGTCATAACGGAGCTTTAGAGCAGAAAGAACCTGAGCTGAATCCGAAGAATTAATTTTTCCATCGCCGTTTACATCAGCATTTTTTTCAATATAGCTGATAACATTATCGGAGTAGTTAAATGAACTGCCCGACTGATTATGTGAATAATATTCCAAAAGAATATTTGCGTCAGCAGAAGTAAACATACCATCGAGGTTAAAATCATACTTTTTGATGAGACTTACATCAAATGAACCTGTTGAGTCAGCAGCATACGAAGCTGTTGGAAGCATTGCGGCAGCGCATACGGAAGCGGCAAGAATTGCTAAGAATTTGTTTTTCATTATGAAAACCCCTTTCAAATTATTTAAGTTCATTTTTAAATTTTATAAACACCTCAGAATTTATGATGCTTACGGATATAAAATGTGCCATAAATTATACCAATACATCACAGAGATTTATAAAATTAATTATTTTCAATATACCACATTACATTAGAAAAGTCAATAGCTTACGCAAAAAAATGTTGACTTTTTAATTTTACTCTTTAAATCAGAACGAAATTTGAAAAATTTTGAAAAAGTGTGGAAAGAGATTAAAGAATGTGGTATAATGTATTTGTAATCGGATTTTTCTGATTTACACCTTGGAAAGGCGGTGCATTTATGAATCTAATAGACTGTCACACTCATACTCAGTTTTCTGTCGATTCTGAAGCTGATATCAATAAAATGGTGAAACGAGCGGAAGAGCTTGAACTTGCAGCATATGCAATTACAGACCATTGTGAATGTAATTTTTGGTATGAACCAACGCATTACGGCAATTTGTCATCAATCAGGTTCTTTAATGAAAACGAAGAACATTGTTGTAATTTTCAGAACGATTTTGAAAACTCAATCAGTGCCGTAACTAAGCTTAAAGAGGAATATTCCGACAAACTTAATCTGATTTGCGGTACAGAACTTGGTCAGGCAACTCATGATATCGAAATTGCAGAAAAAATTGTTTCTGATAAGCGACTTGACTTTGTGATCGGTTCTGTACATCAGCTCCGCAATACTGAGGATTTTGCATTTCTTGATTATGCCGATTTTACAGACGATGAGCTCTATGACCTTTTATGGCAGTACTTTAATGAGATTTATGAGCTTTGTCAGTGGGGGAAATTTGATATACTTGCTCACCTAACATATACACTTCGCTATATGCAGGGAATAGGAGGAAGAAACCTTAGCATAAAACGTTTTGATGAGATTATAGCAGAAAGCTTCAGATTACTGATACAAAAAGGAAAAGGGATTGAAATCAATACATCAGGACTTCGTCAGGCTTATGGATTTACTTTTCCCAAAGCTGAATATATAAAATTGTATCACGATCTTGGCGGAGAAATATTATCAATAGGTTCAGATGCTCACACAGTGGAAGACCTCGGCAAAGGAATTGCTGATGGTGCACAAATTGCACTGCAATGCGGTTTCAGATATCTTTGCTACTTTAAAAACAGAGAGCCTGTTTTTGTGAGAATCTGAGGAAAGGATTTTTGAATATATGAAAAATGATATTATTAAACTTCTGGAGCACAATGCGAGACTTTCAAATGCACGCATTGCCGAAATTCTTGGTACTACTGAAGAAGAAATCAATGAAACTATAAAGCAACTTGAAGACTCCGGAGTTATCAAGGGATATAGCGTTATTTTAAATGAGGAACTTTATGATAAATCTGCTGTAACGGCAACAATTGAACTCAAAGTAACACCACAGCGTGACTGCGGTTTTGATGATATCGCAAAAACCATAATGATGTATGACGAAGTAGAAAGCGTATCTCTTATGTCAGGCTCTTACGACCTTGCAATACAGGTTCGTGGAAAGAACCTTAAAGATGTTGCTCTTTTTGTATCAGAAAGACTTTCCACAATCGAAGGCGTACTTTCAACCGCAACACATTTTCTGCTTAAGAGATATAAAGAAAAAGGCATCTTCATTGAAGCCGAAGATGTTGACGAAAGGGGCTTTGTTTGTCCGTGATAGATTATGATAAAGTGTTGTCGGATAAAATAAAGAAGATCAAGCCATCCGGCATAAGAAAGTTTTTTGATATTGCCGGCACTATGGAAAATGTAATAAGTCTTGGTGTAGGAGAACCTGACTTCCAGACACCATGGGCAGTAAGAAAAGCTGCAATACAAACTCTTGAAAAACGACGCATTATTTATAGTGCAAATAAAGGCCTTGAACAACTTAGAGTTGAAATATCAAAATATCTGCATAAAAAGCACAGCATCGAATATGACTCGCAAGGCGAAATAATAGTTACTGTAGGTGGATCTGAGGCAATTGATATTTCCATCAGAGGAGTGATTGACCCTGGGGACGAGGTGCTTATCGTTGAACCATGCTTTGTATGCTACGCCCCATTAGTTCAGCTTGCAGGCGGTATACCGGTATCTGTTCCGACAAAAATCGAGAATAATTTCAAGCTAACCGTAAAAGATCTCAGCGGAAAAATTACAGATAAAACTAAATTGCTGATACTTCCTTTTCCTAACAACCCTACAGGTGCAATTATGACTCGAAAGGATCTTGAACCTATAGCAGAGCTTCTTAAAGATACAAATATTCTGATTTTATCAGATGAAATTTATTCAGAGCTTACATACGGAAGAAAACATTGCTCAATTATTGAACTTGACGGAATGAAAGAACGCACTATACTTGTAAACGGCTTTTCAAAAGCATTTGCAATGACAGGTTGGCGTCTTGGATATGTTACTGCACCGTCACCAATAATTGATCAGATAATAAAAATTCACCAGTATGCTATAATGTGCAGCCCGACAGTCAGTCAATATGCAGCAATAGAAGCTCTTTCTTCGTGTGAAGCAGAAGTCCAGAAAATGGTTGATGAGTACAATATAAGAAGGCGATTTCTTGTCAGCGAGCTGAACAGAATCGGTCTTGAGTGCTTTAAGCCGGAAGGTGCATTTTATGTCTTTCCATCAATAAAAAGTACAGGACTTTCAAGCGAAGAATTTTGCGAACGTCTTCTTTTTGAAGAAAATGTTGCTGTAGTTCCCGGCGATGCTTTCGGAGAAAGCGGAGAGGGCTATATAAGAATTTCGTATGCATATTCGCTAAAGCATCTTATGGAAGCTGTCAAGCGTATTGAAACATTTGTAAACCGTGTCAATGGAGAAATCAAAAATGAAAGAAATGAAGCTTAAATCAGCAGCTAAAATTAATCTTTCACTTGATGTTGTCGGAAAACTTGAAAACGGTTATCATCTTATTGAAAGTGTCTTTCAGACAATTGGTATATATGACACAATTGAAATTAAACTCAATGACAGAGATGTTATTGAGCTTAGTTGCTCTGAAAGTGAGATTCCTTGCGACAAGCGTAATATCGCATATAAGGCAGCCGAACTTTTTCGTGAGGAATGTAATATACGTTTTGGCTGCAAAATTTCAATTGATAAGAAAATTCCGTCTCAGGCAGGAATGGGCGGTGGAAGCTCTGATGGAGCTGCAGTTCTCTATGGGCTGAATAAAATGCTTGAAACAAATTATCCAATAGAAAAAATGATTGCTATTGGTAAAAAGCTTGGTGCTGATGTACCGTTTTTCCTTATAGGCGGAACTGCTTATGTCGAGGGGATAGGGGAGAAAATTAAATCCATGCCATCATATTCCGGAAGAATAATCGTAGCTGCCAAAGGTAAAGAGGGCGTTTCAACTGCTGAAGCTTATGCAAAAATTGATTCACTCAAAGCACCTTTTCACCCGCAAACAAAAAAACTTACCGAGGCAATTAAAAATGGTGGTAATGAAGCCTACCTGTATTTCGGAAATATTTTTGAATCGGCAGTCAGTCTTCAAAGCGTAAATCATATAAAATCAGTTATGATGCTTAACGGAGCTGATAATTCAATTATGACCGGAAGCGGTTCGGCAGTATTCGGAATTTTTAATGACATTTCCAAAGCTATAAGTTGTAGCAGACTGCTTAAATCTATTGGATATTATTCTGAAATATGTAATACAATTGATGAATCATTTATAATACAATAAAGAAAGCGAGTGGAATTTCCACTCGCTTTTATTTCAAATAACTACTTGACAAAATTGAAAAAAAGAGTTACAATAACAAATGCATGATGAATAGGCAAACTTTAATTTCTATAATTATTATATCACATCTTGAACAAAATGTCAATAGTCAATTTTAACAAAAGGAGCAACTAAAATGAATGATATCTTTACGCTTAATTTTGATAACTATGATAATTCTCTTTCAAACAAAAATGAAATAATAGAAACGAACGAGAAATCAATTGAATTTGGTTTAAAATTATCTGAAAAAGAAGCTGTCATGCTAATTGAGAATGAGAAAGAAAGCCTTAATAATAATGAACGCATAATGTTTGGGAAAAGTCCGACGGTAAAGCTTATAGAAAAATTTATGAAAAGTTCATATATAACACAAGATACTTATTCTGAAACAATTGCAGAGCTTACAGATGTTTTCTATGAAGTGTGCGAGGAATCAGAAGACTTGTTGACTGATGAAGAAATAATTAATATAATGTATTATTTTTTCGAGCAAAAATGTGGTGGAAGCATAGAACTTCTTGAAGGAACATATCTTGAAGAAATTTGCAGAAATATAAGAAATTTCAATAGTGGAATAAGTGAATTTTAAAAGGAGAACTATATGAACGAACTTGATATAACGCTGCCATTTTCAGAAAGCGAAATAGATTATGATAATTACACATTTTCTTTACTATGCTTATGTACGATGCATAAAATTATAAAAAATCCTGAGTTTATAAAAAATGAAATTGATAAAATTTTTGTAGAAAATGCAAATCAATATTCAAAAAGAGAAAAAAGCTCATTGCCGATAAAAACAGCTCGAGAAATTTACAATTCGATTTTATATACAAGTGACGTTTATCTAAGAAGTCTTAACAATGATTATTGCGCTGTGCAGACTTTATGCAGAACTAAATTTGACTTAATAATTCTTAAAGGTCAGCAGATTATAATGCAATATTTTGAGGAGAGCAGACTCATATTCAAAAAAGCATTTGAGCTAAAATTTAATTTTAATGTATATGAGTATCAATATGTAATGAATACCGCATTTGACATATTTTATAAAAATTATTCAGCAAGATTTAATGCACAAGATATATGTGCATCTATTGATTATCCACTTATTAATATGCAGGCATATGAAGTCAAGTTAAAAGGTGTAATTTTTATACATTATTATTATACAGCTATATATCTTGAAAATAAATTCTTAAAGCTGTTTGATGAAAAGAAAATTGAAGCTGTATTGAAAGCATATGGAAAAATATATTCAAGTGATTATAGAAATCTACATATAAATCTTGCAGAACCTGTTTTTCTTAATTTAATCGGAGGAATTTTATCAGATAGAGGATTTTCACTTGATTTCTGTGTTAACGACATAAAAGTAATTGAGTGCAGATATTCCTATATGAATGAAAATGAAATAAAACAAACTGTTGAAAAAATATTTTGCGAATACAGCTGCAAAATAAATGACAACGAAGTTTTTCAATATATCAAGAAAAACATATCATGGTTTGCGTCGCAACTTCACATTCATCTTAATAACGAAACAATATCTAATTTCATTCCGGCAATATAGAAATAACTTGTTATACAATCTCGTGCTTGATTTTTGATATGACATTACGATTTTATTATAGCACAGATTGTCAAGAAACATTTAGTTGTATCAGAACTGAAAAGGTGTTGTTTTCCAAAGATGCTTTCATATAGCCGTCATATTTTTCGGCGATATGTTTAACTATTTCCAGTCCATATCCATG
>JALCDN010000082.1 GCA_022641595.1 Ruminococcus sp.
TTTATTTACAGCAAAAATAAAAAAGGACCAAAAACGGCTCTTTAAATTGATTCTGCTATTAAAAAAATCATCGTTTTCATTAGAAATTATAGCAGAAATAATCTAAATTCTTACATTATATTTCTACCAATAAATCAAAAAGTCACATAATTCATGAGAAAAGATAAAACAAAAGAAAAATTTCAGAATAATATCTTGCATATGGACATGACTGCATGGTATAATATACTTAAAGTTGTATCTAAAAATTCATATTAAAACACCTCTAAAAGCATATTCGATAAAGCAGATATTATGTATATTTTAGATATGTTCTTTAATACATTAAAAGGAGTTTGCCTATGAAAATGCTGGTCATTGACGGCAACAGCATACTTAATCGTGCATTTTATGGAATTAAAATGCTTACAAATAAAAACGGCGTATTCACAAATGCCCTGTTAGGTTTTATGAATATCTACTTCAAAAATGCTGATGCAGTAAAGCCGGATTTCGTTGCCGTTGCTTTTGACCTTAAAGCTCCAACTTTTCGCCACAAAGCTGTAGCTTCATATAAAGCCAACAGAAAAGGAATGCCACCAGAGCTTGCTCAACAGCTTCCTCTTATAAAACAGATTCTTACACTTATGGGCATATCAGTCATAGAAAAAGAAGGATTTGAAGCAGATGATATTCTTGGTACTCTTTCAAAAATCTGCTGTGATAATAACGTTGAATGTAACCTGCTTACTGGTGACAGAGATAGTCTCCAACTAATTAATAATAATGTAACAGTTCGTCTTGCTACAACAAAAGAAACTATTTTATATACACCTGATAAATTTTCTGAAGACTATGGCTTTGAACCTATCCTACTTATTGACCTTAAAGCACTTATGGGTGACAGCTCGGACAACATATCAGGAGTCAAAGGTATAGGTGAGAAAACCGCAAAAGCTCTTATTAGTAAATATGGCACCGTTGAAAATATCTACAACTCACTTGAATCACTCGAAGTGACAAAAAGCGTCAAAGTTAAGCTTGAAAACGGTGCTGAATCTGCTAAGCAAAGCAAATGGCTTGCAACAATTAATTGCTCAGTTCCACTCGATAACGTAATTGAACACTATAGACCGTCACAAATTAATTTTCCTGAGCTTAGCAAGCTGCTCAGTGAACTTGAAATGTTCAGACTTATGGACAAAATAGGCATATCACCTTCTGCGGCTACTGTATCCTCACAAACAGCTTCCACTGATTTTACTGAAATTAATCCTGAAATAATTAATATCAATTCAGAGAATATTTCGCAACTTCTAAATCTCAAATCAGCAGCCTATACCCTTGAAAATAATAAGCTTTCTGTTTTTAGTGATAATAATATCTTTATAACCGATAATATCAATGCTATAACTGCTTTTCTTTCCTCAGACTGCGAAAAATCAACAAATTCTGCTAAAGCACATTATCATTTTGCTTTAGATAATAATTGCGAACTCAAAAATCTGATGTACGATACAGAAATATGCGGATATCTGCTTAATGCATCGGCTTCAGATTATACGGTACAAAAACTTTGTGCTGAATACAATGTTCACTACTACTCCGAAAATAATGAGTTTGCTGAACTTCTTTCTATCAAACCACTTATATCGATGCTAAAAAAACAAATCGAAGATGACGGAATGACTCCACTTCTTCATAATATTGAAATGCCTCTTACAGAAGTTCTCGCTTCTATGGAGCATTATGGCGTTAAAGTTGACTCCAATGGCGTAACAGAATTTGGAACAGAACTTAAAGACCTTATCGAGGAAACCAGTCAGGCAGTATATGATGATGCAGGTCATAAATTTAATATCTCCTCCCCTAAACAGTTAGGTGAAGTGCTTTTCGGCGAACTTAATCTGCCATCAGGAAAAAAGACCAAAACAGGCTTTTCTACAAATGCTGATGTACTCGAAAGTCTCAGAAATGACAATCCTATTGTCGACAATGTTCTTAAATATCGTCAGTACTCTAAGCTTAATTCGACTTACGTTGACGGTCTGCTTAAAAATATCTCCTCTGACGGCAGAATTCATACCTGCTTCAAACAAACTGAAACCCGTACAGGCAGAATTTCTTCAATAGAACCAAATATGCAGAATATCCCTGTACGAACAGAACTTGGCAGCCGTATGAGAAAGTTTTTCGTCGCCGACTCAGAAAAAGTTCTCGTTGATGCTGACTACAGCCAGATTGAACTGCGTGTTATGGCTCACCTTTGCGGCGATGAAAATATGATTGCCGCTTTCAACAGCGGTGCTGACATTCACACATCTACTGCGGCTCAGGTCTTTAATATGCCTCCCGAAATGGTAACTTCACAAATGAGAAGCGCCGCAAAAGCCGTGAATTTCGGTATAATATACGGCATAGGTCCTTTTTCTCTTGCTAAGGATATTAATGTTCCACTTTATACAGCAAAAAAATATATTGAGGATTACCTTAATAATTACCCAAATGTAAGCCGCTTTATGGAACAAACTGTCAAATCCGCCTCGGAAACCGGATTTGTATCAACTATGTTCGGCAGAAAACGCCATATTCCTGAACTTCTATCTTCAAATAAAATCGTTCAGGCAGCGGGAAAACGCATCGCTATGAATACTCCTGTTCAGGGTACTGCTGCCGACCTTATAAAAATAGCTATGATAGAGGTCTATCGACGACTAAAAGAGGAAAAACTTGACGCTCACCTTATTTTACAGGTTCATGACGAACTGATTGTTGAAGCCTCATCTGAAGACAGCGACCGTACCGCTAAAATTCTGAAAGAAGAAATGCAAAATGTCTGCGATATGCGTGTTCCGCTTTCCGTTGACGTTCACAAGGGGGAAAGTTGGTATGACGCAAAAGGCTGATATCTATATACACCGTGCTTTACCAAATTCTTCTGATAACGTTTTTCAAGTTATCACGAAAATCGAAGCAGATTCAATTACAGATGGCTGGTCAGAAGCCTCTTTCAGATCTGAAGCATTAAAAAGTAATGGCATCGTTCTTTATGCTGTCTGCAATGAGACTGTATGCGGTCTTATTACAGCTTATACTGCCGCAGATGAAGCAGATATTACAAACGTTGCTGTTTCAGCCGAGTTTAGGCGAAAAGGCATCGCATCCGCTTTGCTTTCAGAATTTGAAAGCGTTCTATCCACTGATATTTCAGATATTTTCCTTGAAGTCAGAAATTCAAACAGTTCAGCTATTGCGCTGTATGAAAAATTCGGATTTGTAAGAATCGCTGTAAGAAAACGATTCTACTCCAACCCAGACGAGGACGCCGTTATTATGAAAAAGAAAGTTGGTTCATTATCTTGAATATACTTGGCATCGAAAGTTCGTGCGACGAAACTGCCGCAAGCATCGTTACTGACGGAAGAAAAATTCTTTCCTCTGTCGTTTCAACGCAAATTGAAGAACATAAAAAATATGGCGGCGTTGTGCCTGAAATTGCTTCACGACGTCACTGTGAAAACATACTTGGAGTCACTGAAAAAGCTCTTTCTGACTGCAAAATGAAACTCTCGGATATTGATGCTGTCGCTGTAACATATGCACCGGGACTTATTGGCGCATTACTTGTTGGAGTAAGCTTTGCAAAAGGACTCGCTATGTCAGCAAATAAGCCACTGATTCCGGTTCACCATATAACAGGTCACATTGCTTCAAATTATCTATCGCACCCTGACCTTGAACCTCCTTACCTTTGCCTTGTTGCAAG